>DATHIE010000525.1:0-2756 GCA_035316905.1 Chryseolinea sp.
ATGCCCGACATCAACATGGTTTACAGGTGTAATCTTGCTGAGCGACTGAGAAACAGAACGCATTTAGACCGTGTGGCAGTCTTAGACAGTTTCTTGCTCGAGAAAATGACGAAAGTGTCTTTGGATTTTACGGTTCAAAGCATCATTCACAAAAAGGGAGGAGTTGGTGATATGGAGATGCTCGCATCCTCGCTCAGGATATCAGAACGGCAGTTGCAGCGTAGATTTAAAAAACAGGTTGGCGTACCTTTAAAAAGATATGAGCGCATTTCGCGATTCGAGCTGGCGCTTAACCGACTCACTACAGTCGACTATAGCGAACTGACTTCCATTGCCTTCGAACTCGGCTACACGGATCAATCGCATTTCATTAAAGAGTTTCGGGAATTTGCCGGGATGTCACCTTACAATTTTGTGCGCAACAAAAGTGTAGGCGGAGAAAGCTCATCCTTTCTATATATACCGATTGCGTAGCTGTCGTTTTTTTACAATTCTGATAAATCAGGTTCTACTTAAATTGCATTAAACATACCGCATCATGGATAGAATCATCACGCCCACTCTCGTTCTGCGCATTGCTCTGGCTGCCGTGTTTTTTATGCATGGTATCCCCAGCATTTTTACAGGTGCCGTAAATAATTTCGGTAACCAGTATTTGAACACAGTGGGGTTTGCTCCAATTGGGTTGCCACTGGCCTGGGCAATTAAACTTTCGCACGTGGCCTGTGCAATACTGCTCATTTTAAATCGCTACATCAGGCCCGCTGCCTTCGTTACCATTCCGATTTTGGTGGCTGGCATCATCATGATTCACGCGGCTGAAGGCTGGTTTGTAGTGGGCGCAGGCAGAAATGGCGTGGAGTTCAATGTATTACTGATCAGTGCTCTTGTATATCTGGCCATCATCAACAAGAAAGGTGTAATTGCCTAGCCATCACTTTTTTTCGTAAACATTTCTTCATGGGAAGTCCAATCCTGCAATATTTGGTGACTTCTGTTTAACACAGAAAAGCTAGACGGACTAAATGACCCAAATAGACGGACATTTAAAAGAAATTTGGACTTAGGACTAATAAAGCAAGAAGGACCACATTGGTGTCATTCAGTCACAAATAAGAAAAGATATTTTGAGAAGTGGGGAGACCACGACATTAAACGAGCTCGTTTTGTTGACGGACAGTGAAAAAGAACGATCGGGTGGCTATGACGCTATCATAGTTTCATGGAGAAAGAAATTGGTGAGGGAAGGGTTTAAGCGCAGGGCAATAAAAAAGCGGGCACACAATAAAACCTCGTAAAATCATCGATCTATTGAGAGTACGGCTGACCACATCGGTTTGAGTTTGAACGCCCAATATCGAATGTCCAATTTCCAATGTCCAGCGGAAGGCACAATTAACGGACAACGCTAAGGGATAAAGTTGCAGCTTGTATTTCAAGTCCCCTTAAGGCGATTTAGGGGTGTTATCAGAACCCATCATCTTCCTTCTTCTTTTCTTCGGTGCCTTCTTTTTCTTCCTTTATCGCCGAAGTGCCTTCACTGAGACTATAAGGAACATCGTTGTTAAAGTATTCTTTCCTGAAACGATTTATAAAAGCAAGTGTCTCCTCTTCGCTGCCAGGAAGAAAAGCAACTTCGCCCACTTTGGCCTTTCCGGCATTTGTTTTCTTTGAAACAATTGCGTTGAAATCAGAACTGGAACTGTGTACTAACAAACGGTTATCCTCGAGCCCAAAGTAATACCATGCTTCTGGTGATGCCTTGATAAACACATGGAATACAGGACCTCCGTCCTCGGTCTTCTTTACCTCCATGAATCCTTCAAATGCTCCATTGATATCGTTTTTTCCGATGTTTGCCATTCCAAGCTTGCCCTCGCTATAAAATGCCTTATGCTCGGGAGACCATTTGAGATTGACGTTAGAAAACACGAGCGGCTTTGCCAGCTGAGGGATAGTGCCTAAAGAAACATATCCCTGCAAACTTTTCTGCTCGAATTCCTTCACCGCTTTTTCTCCAACGATATCGGCAATCTTATAGAGTAACTCTGTCTGGTCCCCTAACCCATCGTCAGCGCCTTCGTTCTTGATAACGTCCTGGATTTGTTTGGCCATTATATCAAATGCCGTTGTGGGCACCGCGGTTTCAATCATCAGGAATGAATTCATCTTGATCTCATTAGTCTCAAGATTACCCTGGCCGAGAGCTGACGCAGTCACATTAAAATCCTTTGTACCCTGAAAAAGATTTATAGGACCTTCAAAACGGACCTGCATGGTTTCATCCTTGTATGCAAACACTTTTCCCGAGAGCTTGTTACCTGCCGCTTTTTCCATATCCTCGATCTTGAACTCGCGAGAGGCCGTATCGTAATAGATTTTACCTTGAGGCACAAAGAAATCCTCATCATCATCCGATTTTTTATCGCTCAGGAATGTGATGTACATTTGATTGTCATTGTTACCCACGTGCAGACCTGCATTGACTAGTTTGCCTTCCTCTGTAATGGCGCCCGCATAATCGATTAGGACATCCGTTTCATCTCCCGTCTGCTCATATTTTAGCCAGGTATGGTAGTCCTTGATTTTCTTGATATCGAGCTTTACATAACCCGCCAGCTGAAGCGCCGGCCTGGTTGCGTACATGATCATGTCACCCTTATAAAACATTCCGGCACCCAATACCAATTGCTCCTGTTCCGCGACTGCACCAGTTCCAACGGTCTGCATGGCTGCTGTTGAAGACTTCCGTCGGG
>DATHIE010000526.1:0-14470 GCA_035316905.1 Chryseolinea sp.
CGCCCGAGCCACTTGTGTAAAGCAGCAGCAAAAAAGAAAGATTATGATTGGTATGTATACTTTCTTATCCATAGATTTGATTGTTTAGTGTAAACCGCTAAATAATTGTCCCCTTGAGGAATTCCCGTTCTTGATAGGGGACATTTTTTTTTGAGGAGTATTACCTGGTAATCTCCCTAATGCTTTTCTTAAGTGATCTTTGTTCGTTCATGAATCGTTAAATTTTTTCAGCATATACAAGTGCTTCCTTCAACGCCGGCTCACGGCCAGGTTCAGGTGTAAGCAATTCTCCGGTGGTCTTTTTGGAAAGACTTAATACAAGGGAGATCACGGAGACTACCGATACGACTATTCCGATGATAAATAAACTTTCGCGATAGGTGATTTCGCTGGACTTAAACAGGAAACCAGCGAGGACGGCACCGACAGTTCCACCGGCTCCTACGATACCTGCTACAGAACCAACAGCTTTTTTGTTAATGAATGGCACAACGGAATAGGTAGCACCATTCGACATCTTGAGAAATAATGCAAACAACAACATAGCCGCTATCGCCCATGCCAATGATGCCATTTGGGAAAACAGCATGATGCCCAGCCCCTCGCAGAGCAGGAAGACGCCCAGAATAAATATTCTTCCTTTAAGTCCGTATTTTTTTCCCGCCTTATCGCCAAAGATTCCTCCAAGAGCGCGTGCGAAGATGTTCATCATTCCGAAGAGTCCGGCGATCAGGCCAGCTTCCTTTAATCCAAGTTGGAAATTGTCGACGAAGTAAAGTGTCGCAATATTGTCGATAGTGATCTCGATACCGAAGCAAGCTCCATAGGCAAGGAACAGAATCCAAACCCTGTAATCTCTGCAAGCGCTTAAGAAGCTTCCTTTGGCATCACCTTTTTTTGTTTGGTATTCCGGGTTGTTCTTGCGAACGTCTGAGAGGTTTCCGTCGGGAGTGTCCTGAGTAAAGAAGAAATAAACGAAACCCATGATGAACAAGGCAACGCCTGGAATGACCATTGCGTAACGCCAGGCCTGTTCGTCCATGTATCCCGCACCGACGAAGGCCGAGAAAATCAGAGGCATCATAATAAGCGTAGCCCCTCCTCCCATGTTACCCCAACCTGCAGCAGTTGCATTTGCGGTACCCACTACGTTGGGAGCGAACATTATCGATGTATGGTATTGCGTGACGACAAAAGATGCACCGATAACTCCGATAGCCAGACGGAATAGTAGAAAGCTTTCATAGGACTGGCTCATACCAATGAACATTACCGGTATAGATCCGAAGATCAGGAGAAGGGAATAACAAATCCGTGGACCGATCTTGTCACAGAGCCAGCCGATGAGAAGCCGGGCGAATACTGTAATTGCGACTGACGCGATAATGATATTGCCTATCTGCTCCTGACTAAGGCCCAGGTCCTTTCTAACCACGGGCATTAACGGTGCTATACCAAACCAACCGAAGAAGCAAAGGAAAAATGTAATCCACGTAATATGGAAGGCCCGCATAGGCGGGGTCTTGAAGTCCAGAAGATTGATTTTCGACGCTTTTGAAGAGGGTTGTTGTGACATGCCTTACTTAGTTATTGGTACGTATAAAACTAAGTAAAATAACACACAATTTACGTAATAATACGTAACTAAATTACCGAAAAGGATTTAAATACGTAGAAAATCGTTTGCGCTGGTCTACTTGGAAAAACCCGGGGACACTTATTTTTCAGGGAGTTTGCGGTCCCGATATTTATCGGGATGCCAGCACTACATGTTGTTCTTTTCCAACTGATACAAGCATTGATGAGCCGCGACGTACACATTTACCGTCGACAATCACCGCGTAACAGATAGCGCCTCTTAGTTCAGGAGCGGTAAGGCGATCACCAAGATATTTATAGCGCCGCATAAGGGAGTTGAATTCCATTTATTGGCAGTTAGTAAAATAGTGAACGTCGGTGTCAGTTGGAAAATTCTCGAGTTTCATAAAAACGTAATCCAGTGGTGATGTCTATTGTAGTCGAAGGAGCGTCTCCTCAGAACCTGTCTTCCAGAGCGGTTGATAACCTATAAAATACCTGCGTCAATAGCATGGGTTTGCAAACGAAATTACTACCGGTGAATTCTTTCGCGAAGGATCTGTCAGACGCTTCCAGCAATGTCGCTAATAGCAAAACCCTTCCTTGCGTTGGGTAGATCCTTCGCTACGCAGATGATTTCTCGTTTCGTTGTTCTAATGAAAATGTGAATCGTTTTGCCATCGCGTAGCCACGCTCAGGATGTCGCTTCCAGAGGAGGGTGCTCAGCATGACAGCTGGGGAGATACGGGATGCATGGAAAATAGATCCGAGTGACAAGTCCCTTACCTCCTTATCTCCATAGTCCCTTATTCCCATATCTCCTTATCTCCTACTCCACCTGAATTAATCCATGCAACAACAGCAGGTGCTGATATTCTTCGATAAATTTTTCCTTCTGATGATGTTCTGGCTGGTTGCCGATGTATTCGTATACTTTCAGGACCTGTGATTCGCTCACGCCAAAAGCTGCATACCCCGGCTGCCAGTAGAATTTCTGAGGAGAAAGGTGGTTCTCATTGATAAAAAAAGATGATGTGCTTTTTATTTTTTTTATGATTTCAGCAATCGAACGAGCTGGATTTTGAAGAAACAGGATGTGGATATGTTCGGGCATGCCTTGAATTATCCGCGTTGGGCATCCTAGTTCAAGGAGTTTTTCGTGAATAAAATTGTCCAGCCTGGCTTGAAGAGATGGTGTGATAAGCTGTCTGAAGTTTTTAGTGGTCAGAACAGCGTGTACCCAAAGTTTGGTTTGCACAAGGTCCATGTGTGGTAGATTAATCTGATCACATATTAACAATCTCTGCGGTATTTTCCCGTTAAACCCGCTTCGGGGTTTCCGGATTTTTCGGCCCCTCTGCCCGCGGATTTCATCCGCGGCTATTAAGCTTGAATCCCTTTGGGATTCGCATTCACTCAACCCGCACGCCGACATTTGTCCCATCGGGACTAGATATTGGTAGCATAAAAATCCTCCATTCATTACAAAATCCCGTCAGGGATGACACAAAGTCGGCGCGATCAGTGTGCATTGAAATGCGCACCATTGACCATCCGCCATTCCTCATCCCTCATTATTCATTCATCATTGATCCCTTTATACCCATTAATAATCCGCCAACGGCGTAATTTTCACCTTCATCTGTCGACCATTAACAGTATATTTAGTATGGCTGTGTCTAACCCTACCGTTTTATATGTTCTATCTCGTCGCAGGTTCCTTTATCGCGGTTTTCGTAATCCTGTCCGCAATCAATTCTTCGAAGAAAAAGAAAGAGAAAATTGCCGACCAGATCAGGGCCGGCTGGGGTAAAGCGAAGACCGGCACATTCGCGTTTGAACGGATAGAACGATATGCGACAATGTCAGGCGGCAACGGATTTCATCGCGTAAGCAGCCAGACTATGAATGATATCGACTTTTTGGAGTTATTCTCCTTTATCGATAGAACTAACAGTAAGATCGGTCAGCAATTCCTGTTCAATCAGCTCCTGCATCCGTCAAATAATCAGAAGGCATTGGAAATTCTCAACAAGCGTGCACTATTGTTTACCAATGATCAGCAATTACGTGAAAACGTTCAGAAGGAACTTATCAGGCTTTCAGACAGTGATGCTTATTTCGTGACATCGCTGCTGGAGAAAAAACTGTTGGAACGACCGTCATGGCTTAACCTGGTTTATGTTAGTATTTTCTCCGTTGTGGCTTTGCTCGCACTTTCAATTGTAAATCCGATATTCCTCATCTTACTTTTGCTACCCCTCACGATCAACAGCTTCGTCCATTACTGGAACAAGACCAACACATTTCTTTTCTTAAGATCATTCCCTCAGCTTAGTTTGTTGATTAATGTGTGTGATAATGTCAGTCCAAAAAATCTTCATTACAATGTCGAAGATGTCAAGGAAAGTATTACGGCATTAAAACCATTCATGTGGAAAATGGGATTTATTAGTATGAGCCCTGGCGGGTCTATTAAAGACGAGCTTGGTCAGGTTGCAACGTATCTTGTCGAGCTGTTAAGAGGATTCCTCCTTATCGAAGTGGTAATGCTGTTTGAACTCATTAAGGAACTGGAAACGAAACGAGATTCCATACAAACCTTGTTTGACTATGTGGGCAACATCGACACTGCGTTGTCAGTCGCTTCGCTAAGAGCTGGTGATTTAAAGACCTGTACACCTGAATTCACTCCGCCAATGAGGGAGTTGAGGGTAAAGAAAATTTATCATCCTCTTATCACAAATTGCGTAAAGAATGATCTTCACGTTAAAGACAAGAGCATCCTTATTACAGGTTCCAACATGTCGGGAAAAACTACATTTTTGAGAACGGTTGCAGTCAATTCATTACTAGCCCAAACTATTTACACTTGCTTTGCAGACGAGTTTCAGTCACCTATGCTCCGTCCGTATTGCTCCATCCGTATCGATGACAGTATTCTCGAAGGAAGAAGTTATTACTATCAGGAAGTTCATACTATGGGATTGCTTATCAAAGAAGCACATTCGCCATTTCAGAACTTATATCTGCTCGACGAGGTATTTAAAGGAACGAACACTATTGAACGGATTGCTGCCGCAAAAGCGACACTCTCCTATTTGAATCAAGGGGCTAACCTGGTTATCGTTTCCACACACGATCTCGAACTACCTTCAATGCTCCAGGATCAATTCGACTTATACCATTTCTCTGAGAGTATTGAGAACGACCAGTTACATTTTGATCACAAGATAAAACCCGGTCCGTTGTTGACCGGCAATGCGATAAGGATTCTGGAGATGTCCAACTATCCGGAAAAGATCATCAATGAAGCAAGAGATTTAAGCCTCACTTTATCGTCGTCATGACAAAATATTTTTGCATTCTACTTCTTTTCATTTCACTGAACGCAGCAGCGCAGTTGACCATTCACTGTAATGTTGATAGCGAGCCGCTAATTTTTGGAATACGTCAAATCGAGAAAGCAATTCAAAAAAAAGCAGCGTCTCAAAAAGTCATCGTTTCAACAAAGGAACAAGGTGCCGACGTGATTGTAAAAGTTGAAAGTGGAAATCCTGGTTTGATCGACGGCGGGTATAGCATAAAGCATCAGGGCAAAAGTATTCTGGTTATAGCTAACGATGAGGCTGGTGCAATGTACGCAACGATGGAAATAGCCGAACATCTCACTACAGGAAAAAAGTTGCAGGACTTCAAAGACAAACTTTACAACCCGAGGCTTTCTGTAAGGGCCGTCAAATTCAATCTCCCCTGGTCGCCATACCGAACGGGAAAAGTAATGGAACAGCACTATGAGGTGTGTCGTGATCTCGGATTCTGGCAATCGTTTTTGGACGAGATGGCCCTGAACAGGTTTAATGTCCTTTCGTTGTGGAATGTACATCCATTCTCGTACATGGTGAAGCCAATAAACTTTCCAAAAGCAAATTCTTTCACCGACCAAGAAATGAAAAGCTGGAAGGATTTTTGGACCTCGCTTTTCAGAATGGCTAAAGATCGGGGGATTGAAACATTTATCGTGAACTGGAATATCGCGGTATCACCGGAGTTTGCTTCTGCTTACGGAGTGAAGGAACGTAATGACACATCAGCTGTTGTGAAAAAGTATACCTGGGAAGTAGTAACGCAGGTGATCAATGAATACCCCGACCTTTCCGGTATCGGTATCACGCTTGCCGACTGGATGAGCAACTTCCGGTCCGCCAATTCTCCATTGCCGGAAATGAATGCTAAAGATCGTGAAGACTGGATTGACGAAACGGTCGTTGCCGGAGTCAAGGCCGCCAATCGTGAAGTGAAGTTTCTGCACCGTTCAGTCTTAAGCGCTGATCCTGCAGAAATGCGGCGGGTAATTGACAATGCACAATTTAAGGATACAACGCTTGTCGAAGTAAAATTCAACTGGTCACACGGACATTCAACTCCTCTGTTAGCCATTACACACGATGCCCATTCCGGAAAGGTGGACAATGGCTACTGGAGTCCAATGCCAAAAAATTACCGCATCCAATGGATGATACGCAATGAAGATTTTTTTATCCTGCGATGGGGGCAGTCGGAGTTTATAAGAAAACACATAACACGAAATACACAACCTTATGTAAACGGATATTTCGTCGGATCTGAAGGCTACATTCCAGCGAAAGATTTTTCGCACGTAGAAAACAAGCATAAGAATTGGAAGTACGCGTTCGAGAAACAGTGGCTGTTTTATAAAGTTTGGGGCAGGCTGCTTTATGATCCAGCTACACCTGATGAACTATTTGCATCAGCGTTCGATGACCGTTATGGTAAAGGACTAGGAAAGACATTGATGAACGCATATAATCTTGCAGGCAGAATGCCATTACGTCTTGCTTCGTTCCACAGTGCGACGTGGGACTATACACTTTATTCCGAAGGATTTCTCGCTCCCTTTGCGCCACCGGCTGGTCTATACGACAAAGTATCTTCGTTTATTTCCATTGATGAGTTGATCGACCATCCGACGCTGGACCCAAGATACCTTTCAATTCCCGCCTACGTGCAGAATGCCATCGCGTCGAAAACACCAGGCGACAAAACGACGCCTGGCCAGCTGGCTGATTCGCTGGAAGCAGACGGTGATCAAATATTGAAGGCTACTCAAACCCTTCGGTCGAAGGCAAGTGGAGCGTTGTTGTGTGAACTTGACGACCTCGATACGTGGGCCTACCTGAGTAAATATTTCGCGACAAAAATACGCGCAGGAATCGCCCTACACACATTCCGTACGAGTAACGCTAAATCTGAACAAGAAAAATCTGTGAAGCTGTTATCTGATTGCCTGACCTATTGGAAAAAGATCTCAGAAATAACCAAAGGACATTACAACGAAATTTTTTACCTGGATGATCAGTCGACGGCAAATAATCCTCAAAACGACGGAAAAACATTCTCATGGTCCAAATATCTTCCTCAGGTAGAACGTGATATTGAAATCGCAAGACAAGCGAAGGCAAACTAAATTCAAGAAACTACAAACGTTTTTTTATGAAAGCACTTATATCCATCCTTTGTTGCGTTGCCATTTCAGGCAACATTAACGTTCATGCACAAGATGAAAAAAAGGAAGTACTAGCAATATCCCAACAATTCTTCAGTGCACTAGAAAAAGGAGACACGGCAGCTTTAAGAAGTCTCTTTCTTGACGATGCCCTGAACTACTTTGTTCAGGAGCGCGACACGAAGGTTAGAACAGGAAGTCGATCACCAAAAAGCTTCAAGGCGGATAAGGATCGCGTCGTCCGGGAGCGTTTCATTAAGGATGGCGTGAATGTGATGGTGCACAATCGTATAGCCGTAGTGTGGGGTTCATACAATCTTTGGATCAACGACAAATTTTCGCACTGCGGCGTCGATGCATTTACTTTATTAAAGACGGAAGCAGGCTGGAAGATCTCCTCATTGTCGTATAGTATGGAGACTGAGGGCTGCCAGGAAAAATAATTGTTAATTGTTAATTGTTAATTGTTCATTGTTCATTGTTCATTGTTCATTGCTATATCGCTCGAGTCCTAAGATCTTTCTCCCTAAATCGCTGAGTTGCGCTTGTTCATATTTGACTTGCTCCCATTTTCTGGGATCTCCAGGAAAAGCATAGCCATCTGGTGGGATTCTATTTTTCCATGAATTGATCCGCCATTGTCTTAGGTCTTCGTTGTCCTCTTCGGCAGGCATCATGGAGATATATTGTGCTATGCGCACTTTATCCTTGGAAAGATTAGGACGAATACCATGAGGCTGAAGACTATTGAAGATCAGCAGATCGCCGGCTCTAAGTTTTACCTTAACAAGTTTGTCTTCTAAACCTTTGATGTCCGGCATGAAATGGTTGCGGTCCTCAGGTTGTGTAAGCTTCCATGTGTCATAATTGCGATAAAGCTCCGGGATACATTGAAATCCACCCATGTTCTCGTCTTCCTGATCGGCCAGTGCCAACACACCCTGAACATTTTGTGGTTTTGTGTCGGGATCATAATCCCAGTGAATAAATCCTTTGTATTCGAATCCGGGTCTTATGGGAAAGTTGAGATTTGCGCGGTCGATAGTGACCCAAAGTTTTTCCGTTCCCCAGATGTCAACAAATGCGTCGTAGATACCTGGCATTTGCCGGTTATTCCACAACATCTGATTGTTGTACACTTCGACCATCCCGGTATTGACCAACTCTTTCATTTCCATTTCAGCGCGGGGAGCTGTATACCAGGTCGATGGATCGTTCTTATCTTTCTCTTCAAATTCCCAGATAAAATCCGCGGTGGCTTCGGCTTGCTCTCTCGAAACAACATTCCTGAGCACCACGTAGCCATTGTGTATCCAGAATTTCCAATCTTCTTCCGTCATTGCTTTCAGCGGCTTGCCATTCGAGCGGTCATTCAACTTGACCTTGCTGGTTGTTGCTGTTGAGGGATTTCCTGGAATGTCTTTATGATTCTGGTTCGGGCTCTGCACGGGAGCCATGGTCTTGTAGGGTTCCATAGCGGTATTTTTTTGAAGTGATCTTCACACCTAATATAAGTCTTGACGGGCGATTTTACAGAAATGTTCTTGCCTAAATAACCATTTTACATACATTTACGTAATTAATCACAAGAGTGAATTATGAAAGGAACCAACCTGGGAGAGTTTGAGGAACTGGTTTTGCTGACAATTGCTGCGCTCGTTAACGAGGCTTATAGTGTCGGTATATGTGATGAGTTGACAAAACGTACTGGTCGCTCTGTAAAACTCGGCGTCGTTCATGCTGTACTTAATCGACTGGAAGAGAAAGGACTTGTAAAGAGTAAGCTGGGAGAAGCAACCAGCGTGCGCGGCGGAAAACGCAAGCGTTATTATACGATCACCAGTGCCGGTAAAGCGGGCTTACTCAAAGCCAAAGACGTACGCGACCAGTTGTGGAGCATCATTCCAGATCTAACCTTGAAGCACATTTGATCATGAAAGTCGAATCATACTGGACGAATGGAGAGGAACGAAAATAACAAGATTGAGCCTCCACGTTTGGCGCGACGATTCCTGTCATGGTATTGCCGGCCTGAACTACTGGAAGATCTGGAAGGCGACCTGAATGAATATTTTGAACGAAATGTCAGCACAAAAGGGGTCGCTAAAGCCAGATTGATCTACATCCTGGACGTATTTAAATTTTTGAGATCCTATATTGTTCGTAAACCCGATTTTCTGAACCTCTTCATCCAACGCAATATGATCGGCAGCTACGTTAAAATCAGCGGAAGAAGTATTCTTCGAAACAAGCTATTTTCTTTTATAAACATCGCAGGACTTGCCGTGAGTATGTCAGTGGCGCTACTCTTAATAAGCCTTCTTTCCGACATGACATCTTATGATAAATTTCATAAAAACTATGAACGCATTTATCGTATCAAGACCCAATCCGAACAGGATAAATTTGCATCCACTTCGCTCCTGGCTGGAAAGCTTATTAAGGAGGCAATTTCAGGTATTGAAGAAATTGCTATTGTATATCGGGAATTTGGTGGTGACATGAGGGTTGGCGATAAGATCGTCCCGCTTTTTGGTATGTGGGCAAATGAATCATTTCTAAAAGTGTTCAGCTTCCCCATGATCAGCGGTGATCCTGCAACGGCGTTGGCTAATCCTAATTCTATCGTATTGACTGAAAAGTCCGCAAAAAAATTGTTTGGCGACGGCGATGCGTTGGGGAAGACAATAACCTGGCCGGACAAGGACAACGAGCGGGAATTTGTCGTAACAGGAATCATAAAAGACATACCCACGTTTTCTCACGTAAAATTCGATTTGCTGGCCTCTCTCAGTACGCGTGAGGTGATGAAAAAAACCGACCAATATGAAATGGCATGGGACAACATCTGGAACGGTTACGTGTATCTGCTTCTACCAGAAGGAACAGACCTGGAAAATCTCCAATACAACCTAAGTACCCTCAGTGCAAAAGAAAATAAAACGATCAAAGAAGCCACGATCAATCTGTCGTTGCAACCTTTATCTGATATTGCATTAGGCGAAGACCTGAATAATTCCATTGGGACTGTTATGGTTAGCAGCAATGTATGGATGATCGGCATACTCTCGATTATCGTCATCCTTTCCGCTTGTTTTAACTATACAAACTTATCCATCGCCAGATCACTGCGAAGGTCTCGTGAAGTTGGTATCCGTAAAATTGTTGGCGCTCTTCGGAGCCATGTAATTGGCCAGTTCGTGGTAGAGGCCATTATTATCGCATTGGCTGCGATGTGCTTTTCATTCGTGCTCTTTGTTCTCCTAAAACCCTTTTTTCTCGCACTTAACAATCAACACAAAGACATGTTGGTGCTTGACCTTTCGCCCGGAATTATACTTTATTTCCTCTTGTTTGCTGTGTGCGTGGGAATCGCAGCGGGAATTGTTCCTGCAATGTATTTCGCAAGTGTTAATGCAATTAAGGTTCTTAAGAACATTTCCGCGGTCCGCGGGTTCGGCAACATGACCGTGCGCCAGGTACTTATCATTATTCAATTTACAGTTTCGCTGACTTTCATTGCATCGACCATCATAGGTTATAAGCACTACAAACAAATCCTCGCTTCCGACCTGGGTTTCGATACGGAAAATGTGCTGAACATAGCTCTTGCAGGAAACAACTCCGCCCGTCTGAAAAAAGAATTGTTGGAAATGCCTGAAGTAATAGACGTTTCAACGTCCCAGATTGTAACAAGCGTCGGAAACTATTACGGTACAATGATGCATTACGCAGATCCAAAGGATTCTGAAAACACCCATTTCAATACCATTGATGAGCGCTACCTGCCTCTGCACGGTCATAAACTTCTTGCAGGCCGGAATTTTATCGCACAGGCAGATAGCGCAGCTGAGAGCGAAGTGATTGTCAATGAAAAAGTACTGAAGCGCTTTAATATCAGGGGCCAGGATCCTCTGAAAGCCATTGGTGAGATTGTTGACGTTGATGGAAAAAAATTACAAATCATCGGTGTTATGAAAGACTATCATTATGGAAAATCCATCGATACGGAAATGAATGAGGTCATATTTCGATATTCCCCGTCTAGCACTGGCTACATCAATGCGAAGATCGTCTCAAAGGATCTGCCCACTACTCTTTCCAAAATTGAAACAGCCTGGAAAAAAATCGACCCCGTTCATACTTTTTCAGCAACGTTTTACGATGATGAGATCGAACGTTCTTATAACGATTTTTCGTCAAGGATAAAAATCATCGGATATCTCTCCTTCCTGGCAATATGCATTGCTTTCATAGGTTTGCTTGGAATGGTGATCTTTACCACTGAAACGAGAACAAAGGAAATCAGTATCCGAAAAGTATTAGGAGCGAGTATTGGAAATCTGATATACCTGCTAAGCAAGAATTTCATTTTTCTCCTCGGCATTTCGATGTTAATAGCTATCCCGCTCACATATTCTTTTTTCGCAGAATATGCTCTTTCTTACTACGCAGAAAGCGCTCCGCCTGCACTTGCTGAGCTGACGGGAGGACTACTTGCCATTCTTGGATTGACTCTCACAATGATCTGCGCTCAAACCATAAAGGTCGCTAACTCAAATCCGGCTGAGGTATTAAAAAATGAATAAACAGGGAACGTTGGGAAAAAATAAGAACATATCTCCACCGAAGCTTGCAACATGGATACTCCATTGGTATTGCAAGACTCAATTGCTGGAAGACCTTGAAGGCGATCTGAACCAATATTTTGAACGCAACCTAAAATCAAAAGGTGCTTTTCGCGCTAAGCTTATATATGTTCTCGACGTGATCAAATTTTGCAGACCATACACTATGCGACGACCAAAACCGGCCAGTTTATTTAACGAGGTGATACTCTACCAGAACTATTATAAAACGTCCTTAAGGACAATCGGGCGAAACAAACTTTTTTCTTCCATCAATGTCTTCGGCCTGGCTATATCTATGTGTGTGGCGTTGCTGCTTATAGCATTTTTTATGGAAGTCCGTTCTTTTGATGATTTTCACATTAACGGCGACCGGATCTTCAGAGTGAACAACCGACTGACTGAAAGTAACGGAACGCCTTACAATTACGCATCAACCTCGATGCTTACCAGCCGAAAGATCACGGAAAATATTACTGGCATAGAACAGCTGACTAGCATACACAAAGGATTTAACAAAGACATAAGTTATAACAACAAGACTATACCCCTCAGGGGATTCTGGGCAGATGAAAATTTCTTTAAGATCTTTTCCTTTGAATTGATCAGTGGAAATGCCGCGACGGCGCTTAAAGATCCGAAATCGCTAGTCCTCACGGAGTCGTCCTCCATGCGGATCTTCAATACCACCGATGCACTTGGGAAAATCGTCAGCGTTGATACTGTCGATTTCAAAGTGACTGCTGTTATTAAAGACATCCCTCTGAATTCACATTTACGCTTCGACATGCTCGGGTCCTATATCTCCATTGACAACGTCACGTCTGCTCGTTCTGCAGAATGGTTAAAATGGGACAACATGTGGGATCATTATGTTTACATCCTGATTTCTCACAGCAAAAATGTTCTTGACGTTCAAAATGACCTCGATAAGATCAGCAGCGCAGAAAACAAAAATATCCAACATCGCACTATCAGCTTATATCTGGAACCGCTCCGTGAAATTGTGCTCCCCAGAAATATGTCGAACTCTATCGGTCCTACGGTGGACCGGTCAACCTTCACGTTGCTGGGAACCCTTTGCTTCGTTGTTATTCTATCAGCCTGCTTCAACTATACAAATCTCTCCATCGCCAGAGCATTAAGAAGAGTCCGTGAGATCGGTGTACGAAAGTCGGTGGGTGCCTCGCGAAAACAGATATTTCAGCAATTCATTTGTGAATCTACACTACTGTCGATGATCGCACTGGTACTCTCCTTTTTCTTCTTTCTATTTATCCGCAATGAATTTATTTCGATGCATATCGAATACCAGAAGATGCTGACGCTGGAGCCTACCCTGGAAACTGTTGCTTACTTTATTGCACTGGCCGTCAGCATCGGATTGCTGGCAGGTTTTCTCCCTGCAGCATTTTTTTCCAGGCTCAATCCGGCCCTTGTAATGAAAGACGCATCCGGCCTTACGCTTTTCAAGCATGTTAATTTGAGGAAGGGTTTGATTGTTTTTCAATACACGCTTTCTATCCTCTTTATTACTCTCGTAAGTATCGGATTTCGGCAATACCGTTATTCCCTTTCTTTCAATCTGGGCTTCAAGACAGATAACATTCTTTCCATTGACCTGCAGCGCAACAATGCTCAGCAAATCATCAAGGAACTAAATGAAATACCCGAAGTAAGGCAAATTGCACGGGCGGGATTTGTGTCGAGTGTTGGCGACCGTCGATCAGCTCAACTGAAATACAAAGACCCGTCAGACTCCATTAGCCTGGATTATAATTTCATCGACGAATCTTACATTCCTCTTCATGAGCATAAGCTCATTGCCGGAACAAACTTCAGATCCGATTTGTCGGAGGAGACACTGAAATCACAACTCATCATTAATAGGCATACGTTGACATGGATGAAAATTAACGACCCTGAGAAAGCAATCGGCGAAGAGATGACCATTGAAGGCAGCAAGTATACAATCATTGGAGTGATGGAAGACTTTCATTATGAACGAGTCAACTACCCTATTCAGAATTTTGGATTTCGATATGATCCCTCAAAGTTTGAAGTATTAAATGTATTGCTCGAGTCAAATGATATTGTCACCGCGATGAACAAGGTTGAAGCAGCGTGGAAAAAAGCAGACTCAGTTCATCCAATAGTGGCAAAATTCTATAGCGAACAAATTGAAAACGCATACGAGAAACTTTCGTGGATAGTTAAGATCGTGGCTTTTCTGGCGTTCCTTGCAATCATCATAGCATCCCTGGGCTTACTGGGAATGGTTGTGTTTATTACCGAGACGCGAATAAAGGAGATCAGCATTCGGAAGGTGCTTGGCGCTTCGATTGCCAACCTGATTACGCTGATGAGCAAGGGATTCATTTGGTTGCTGATCATTTCCACAGGGATTGCAATTCCTGCCGGGTATTTTATCATGGACAAAATTATCTTTAGCAGGCTGCCGTACCGGGCGCCTATTGGTATCGTTGAGATTGGCTTAGGGGCGTCGGTGGTGATAGGCCTTGCACTAATCTTAATCGGATCGCAAACATGGAATGTTGCTAAGACGAATCCGGCTGGTGTGCTAAAAAGCGAGTAGCGTGAATAATCGGTTTCGCGTTACCGTTCGACGATTTGACCCGAGAGAGTGCGGCACAATTGCGCGCCATAATATCATTTCTGCATCCAAGATCATTCGTCATGGCGCGGCACAATCCGACATCCATTGTACCCCGGGCTT
>DATHIE010000527.1:0-6390 GCA_035316905.1 Chryseolinea sp.
TAGCAAAAGGAAAATCAGGATGGGCGTTTTCATACTCTTTTTTATAAGAAGGTTGGAGACAAAAAGTTAATGAATTTTAACTTCTTCAACTGCCGGCTGATTAAAGATTACACGAATGGCAAGCCCCTTTTGAATCCGTTCATTCTGAGCTGTGGTCAGTTTGTCTCTGTAATGGATTGTTTGAACTTTCTAAGAATGCTACTCCTCGAATCTGCCGTGCTGCGAAGAATCTCCATCAGGCTAGAGTGATCATTTAAGCAGCACACACTACCCAAAGCAGTTCTTCGCCGTGTGCATTCGTTGGATTGACTTTGGCTTTTCCTTGTGTTTGCACATTGACGTTTGAGTGCTTGCCACAGCTCAGCATGACGGTCTTCGGGTCGGTGCTTCTGAGCTATTCGGGGTGCATCAGATCGGAGGCTATTTTTTTGGTGCTGTAATGTGAGCTACCATACCTCCGCCGGCCGCTAGCTTCACATTCAGCTTCGTGTCCTTAGTGACATTTTCGATCGCCTCCTTGATACCATTTGGATTGCCCGTGGAATCCGTGGAATCCGTGGAATCCGTGTTGAGCTTTGCCTGGAATGTGCCGGCAGAAAGGAAAGTTAGAGGAATTGACAGTTCACGCGGCAACGTATTGGTTATTGCGCCAATAAACCAGTCCTGGTTTTTCCTGCGCGCGACGACGATGAACTCGCCGACTTTGGCATCGACGACTTTGATTTCATCCCACACGGTTGGTACGCTCTTTATAAAATCAAACCCTGGCTGTCCCTCGTACGCTTCTGGAAAATCACATACCATTCCCAAATAACTTTCCAGCACTACATACATCGCTAGCATGTGGCAACGAGTGCCAAGCATTAATGGCTTTGTGTACTGTGCCGTGAATTTATCCTGAGACACGGCTCGAAATCCGCCCAGATGATAGTCGGTGCTGCCGGCTAACATGCGCGTAAATGGTATATTGATATCGTGATCGGGAGAAAGGCCAAGCGAATCCCACTTGTTTGTCTCGTAATTCAACGTCCCTTCACGGGTGAATTCATTCGGATAAGTTCTATGCAAACCGGTGGGCTTGTACGCACCATGAAATTGAACGTGAAGGTGATGTTTAGCGGCTTTTTCTAACATCTCCGTTTGAATGTTAACCATTTCCTGATCATCGCGATCCATAAAGTCAATCATCATTCCGCTGAGTCCCCATCTTTCAAATTGTGCAAATGCTGAATCCAGTTTTGGATATAACGCTGCCCAATGAACCCACACCCTGACATCTACACCCTTTGAATGTGCATAATCACAAACCGCCTTCATGTCGAGGCCCGCAACTGGTTTGGTTACATCCGGATGAGGACCCGGTTGAAAGTTCTCGCCATCGTCCGTGTACCATTGATGATTACCATGTTCTACGATGGAGTGGTATTCCAATCCATTGCGGGCGCAGAAATCAATATGATACTGTTGCGTTATAAAGTTGTTTCCTGGTGCTTTAATCGTATCGGCAACGATATTGCCATTCCACCAGGGGAATGTTGTTTTGCCTGGCTTGATCCAGCTCACATCCTTGATCCTGTTTGGTTCGTTCAGATTTGTGATGATGTTGGATTCGATCAGAGATCCAATACGGTCACTTATCATTAGTACGCGCCATGGACTTTTGTGCGGCAGTTTACCGGCTACTTTCACTCCGGGCTTTGACGGTAGAGGAGAAAGCATAGTCCGCAGGATTCCCCGTTCTCTCACAAGGTACATGCCCGCATAATCGAGCAACGCGGCTTCCGTCATTGCGAGATATAGACCTGATGAAAATTCAAACAAGGTTGGAATGGCCATCAGCTTTTTGGGAAGCTTGTCCAGCGGCATTTTAGTATACAAACCTTCGTGTGATGTTGTATAATTTGGGAGGAACATAGTAAGTGCTGATGGATTACCTCTCAGTGTAAAGGAAGTATTTTCCTCCCGCAGCTCGAAGGTGGTACGACCGGGTATTTTGACGAACTCGTAACGGAAAGCAATTCCATCATTAAAGGCCCTGACAATGAAATTTACGCGAATGTGGTTTTCTGTTTGTTCAAGCGGTATGACGACTTCATTGAAGCGGGCCTTGACGGATTTGACCTTGCCCACCACCAGGTCATAACTTTCTTCACCATGACGCCGTTGCGGCTTACCTGATTTTAACTGGTCATTGAAAGTACCCTCCGTGAAAGTCAAGCCTATTGCTGATTGATCGACTATAATACTTTTTTTATAGGCAACGCTGTAGATTGCTATTCCTTCGAATAACTGAAATTGAAACTGAAGGTTGTTATCCGGTGATGTAAGGTCAATCGTTCGTTGGGCACTAACCTTAGGTGAGGACAGCAAAAGAATAAAAGCCCAGGCGATCAAAATGCGCATAAAAAACCGGGTAGCCGAAGAGTCCTTTAATATACATTATTTGACCGTGATTTGCATGATTGCAGGTTGATCAGGATTAGAGCCAATCCTGATCATCGTTATCAAGCTAATCCTAATCAAGCTAATCCTGCAAATCCCAAAAAATCACGGTCAACATTATATGTTTGAACGCATTTGAACTAATTTACAGACCAATAAAAAATAACAGAAATGAAATCAGGATCAGGAAGCTTAATTTGTTCAATAGCCCTTGCGATAATTTTTGTTGCGCATACTTCGAAATCACAGGACATCAAGTCCGCGGATCTTGAAGGAAGATGGGATTTGGTTATTTCAATGGATGGCAAAGATCTCCCGTCATGGCTCGAAGTTCGTCACTCCGGTGTCAACACCCTTGTAGGGAGTTTTGTATACGCTAACGGAAGTGCCAGACCCGTTTCTGAGGTTAAGGTCAGCGGTGGAAAATTTACATTTTCTATCCCCCCACAATGGGAAAAGGAAACAAATTACCTTGACTTTGAGGGAGCTGTTGTATCGGACGGACTAAAGGGAACGCTGAAGTACGTCGACAACAAGACCTATAACTGGACGGCCACACGTGCACCATTGCTGAAGAGAACAAAAGAACCGGTGTGGGAAAAACCAATAAACTTGTTTAATGGCAAGGATATGAAGGGCTGGCGGGCGATGGGAGAAAATCAATGGGTTGTGGAATCGGGGATCCTAAAGAGCCCGAAATCAGGAGCAAACCTCGTGTCGGACGCTACATTTACAGACTTTAAACTTCACGTTGAATTCCGTTATCCAAAAGGAAGCAATAGCGGCATTTACCTTAGAGGTCGTTATGAAGTACAGATCATGGATAGTAAAGGTTCAGAACCCGATTATGGATTGTTCGGTGGTATTTATGGATTCCTTACACCAAATGAGATGGCGGCAAAAGATGCCGGCGAATGGCAAACGTTCGACATTACGATCGTAGGCAGGAAAGTAACGGTGGTTGCGAATGGGAAGGCAGTCATTACCGAACAGATCATACCGGGAATTACAGGTGGCGCGCTCGACAGCAAAGAAGGCGAACCAGGCCCAATACTCATTCAGGGTGACCACGGGGCGATCGAATTCAAAAGCATCGTGATCACACCCGCAAAATAGGTTCCTAGTGTTTTAAGAATGCAGGGCACAAACGAGCACAGAGGAGGCACTCCCGATAGGTATCGGGAGATCACTATGTGAAACGCTAAAAATACGTCGTGCGCTTTGTGGTTCGTGGTGGACGTTGTGACCTGCACTAGGCAGCTATCAGATCAACTACCTAGTGTTAAGGTAAGTTTATTTTGACGGATAAGATTGAATGTTTTCACCCAGGCTGGACGTTGGTTGTTTATAGTCCAATACAAATACATTTTAACGCAAAGGATTATAAATGCATCACAGCGCCTTCCTCGGAACAACCTCGCGCGACTGCAACCGATCAGAACTGCAGTCTGCGCCCTCCGCGCATTAGATACACTATCAAGTCAGGGCAAACGAGTCTCCCGCTTCTCACGAATGAGTCCTGTTGATGCATTTGCATTCCCTCTGCGGTAAAATGCATTTCTTTTCTAATTTCAAAAGCTCCTTCTTCGAAGAGGCTCACCGTCTGAGTCAAACGTCATTTCAACCTTAACATAGCAGTAGATTATTTGTTGCTCCACTAGCCTAGCACCCTATGTAGCTAAGCTCATTCTCAAGATTTCGCCTGGCTGATGACTCATATTTGTCCATGAAGAATGAGGTTTTAAAGATCGTCTGCATTTCGAGAAAGTGAAGTAAAACCTTTTTCCGTCCCGGATTATAGAGGAAGTCAGGATAGATGGAATATTCTTTCCTTATTTGATTGGCATATATCCGATAATCGGCTGAACTACTTCCCAGTATAGAAAGGTCTGCATCCGTAAAAAGGTCGATCTCGTCATCTACCTGTTCGTGTCGTTTCGTGGCAAGAATGAATTCCCTGCATCGAGCAAGAGCTTCCTCGGGAACGACGATCCCATGAAGACGTTTTGCGGCGAGCTCTGCACTCTTTTCTTCATTATTGCTCTTTGATGCTTTATAAACGATGTCGTGATAAACCACTGCAAACACCACCACGTTCCAATTTGTAAACCTCGCCCGAACAGGCAATAATTCCGATATCAGATTCTCGAGATGTAACATGTTGTGGTAATGGCGTGATGCATGGGAATACTGCTCTTCAATTTCTTTCCACAGCTTCAATGTATTATCCCCTGTTGAACTATAGTTGTTAACCGCATCGAAGAATTCGTCCCTGATCATAAACCCGCTGAAATCGGATAATGCAAATTCTGTAGTTATATTCGATTCAATGTAAATCAAAACGATCGTACAATGAAATTCGCCGTGGTTGTTTTCATGCTCGTCCTTTCGACGATCGGATATCTACAGCAGTCGAAACCCATCGTGGTGCAGAATGCTTATTTCCCAAAAGCCGGCAAAGAAAAGGAAGTGTACGAATGGCGATTGCATGCGTCAGACGTTCGAGAGAAGCTGGGGTTGCCAAAGGGTAGGGTCTTGCGCAGAATTTCCGTCCCGACAACTATCGGGAGCAATGGTTCATACGTCATCTGGGAGTGTGAATACAGCTCAATGGAAGAACGTCAAAGGGATGTGGAAAAATTGGATCAGTCGGAAGAATTCAAAAAAGTCCAGGAGCACATGACTACTCTTTTAGATAAATTCGAAAGGACTGTGTGGGAGGTTAATTAACTGTTCATTCACAACCAAAACTTGCTAATTATGCGATCAATCGTTCTTATCCTGATGGTGATGGTATTGTGTTTTGCGTGTGGGACAACTACGGTTGATCAAAAAAAGATGATCGCGGAGAGCCGGGATTCCTTTAACCTTGCCATCGCCAGCCACGATACATCAGAAATGGTAAAGTATTGGATGGACGACATCACTATCATCACTTCCCGAAACACAAGATTCGTCGGCAAGGATCAATATGCTGCGGGCCTGGCACAGGAGTTCAACACAAAAAAAGATGTGGTCTACATCCGCACGCCTGAAACGATCGAAGTATTCCCTGCCTGGGAAATGGCAGCCGAATCTGGTCGCTGGATTGGATCCTGGAAAAGTGGTGATGAAAAAATTGAAGTCACTGGTACTTATTACGCGAAATGGAAAAAACTTAACGAACAATGGTTGATTAGTGCTGAAGTCTATACTCCATTGAAATGTAAGGGCGGTAGCTATTGTCTGGATGTTCCAAAATGAATGACCTAGCATTCAAACAAGGAGATTTTTGCAACATGCGAATGCAGGGTCACGATGGACACTAAGTTTGCACAACGACCGCGTGCGCTAAAACTATAGCGGTGGTGCTCCTGAACGTGACCTTTCAACCATGTGATTATTAATGCAGGTCACAAACGCCACGAAGAACCACGAAGGCCACAATGCATTGCTCCACTAGTGCTATCAACTAAATAAAATAATCCCGTCTGCAGCCCCTCCCGATATATCAGGATCGGGGTCGAGACGGGATTTTTATACCATCGACCAGTTACCACTTACCACTTACCACATACCACATACCACTTACTACTTACTACTTACTACCTACTACTGCGTAATCTTATAAACTTTTCCGGACGCCACTGTTCCTCCGTTAGTAAGTACGTATACTTCGCCACTCTTATCTTGCCCAAATCCTAGCACATATTCATTCAATTCATTGTTTGTGCCGGTGCCTACTTCAAGCTTTGAATAATTCCATGTACTGCCAGTGCGATCAGCGGCAAACACAGCTCCGTCGGCCGCATCTGACTGCGTAAGCACACCAAAAATGTACTTACCGCTTAGATCAGGAATAGCAGTGCCTTGATATACATAGCCGCCAATGGAAACATTCCCTAGTCCATCGCTGAAGTTTTTGGAATTCTTGAATTCAATAACAGGGTCTTTGAGGGAATTGCCATA
>DATHIE010000528.1:0-2911 GCA_035316905.1 Chryseolinea sp.
TGGTTTGAACAGCTACGACGGTTATTCCGTAAAACATTTCTTCGCCAAAGACTACCCCGCGCTGATGAATGATCATGTGGTACGGATGGTGTGCGATGATAAGAACAGGATTTGGATCCAATCTGCAGATGGATATCTTACTCTGTTAGATGAAAACAGGCGGTTTCAAACAATCAATCTCACTGAAAACAATAAGAGGATTGCCTTAGAGAATCTCTTGCCTGTGTCAAATCGGGTCATGTTCATAAGTGGTGGTCGAATTTATGGACTACAAGACGAGAACACCAAGCAGTTCGTACGTCTCCCCATGCAGGCTGAACCTTTACTGTCAAATCAGTTCGAACAGATCAACAAATGGGATGAAGACAAGCTTGTCTTTAGCAGCAACAATGTGCTGTTCCTTTTTGATGTGAAGAAATTGAAGGCGACCAATGTGGCCAAAGTCAGCGGAGTCGTTGCAGCCGCCCGTTTGACCGATAGTACCGCCTTGGTCACTTCAAGGAATCTCAAATTGTGTAAAGTGAATTTTTCATCTGGTATAGTTAATTCATATACCAACCTCAAAGATCAGCATGGAGAGCTTATGCATAAATTTCCCGGCAGCATTGAACGTGTACAGGAACAACTTTTTCTCATCACGTCACCGTCGGCCGGTATCTACTTGTTTGATGCAATTAAAGGGGTACTCATTCGCCGCCAGCACGATATATTTGACAACAGGACCATCTCCAGTAATCATACTTCTTACGCCTTTACAAATGACGATGGGTACACATTTGTTTCTTCTTATGGAATGGGGCTTGACTATTTTAAGATTAACTCAACTCTTACAGGCGTCAAAACTTTTTTCAACGATAACGCCTCGGGCGATGTATACAGTGGATATATAAACATAATCACCGAAGACACCAGGGGGAATGTGTGGATGGGCGGTGCCGGTGCGCTCATAAAACGGAATAAGTCAGACGAAATCACCATATACCGGCCTGAATGGAAGGAACAGGACTATTCGGCAGGAATAAGGGCATTGCACATTGACAAAGATGACAGAATATGGGCAGGCCTTCACAACGGACTCACGGTATTCAACAAGCAACTTAAGGTATTAACTCACCTGAATAAAGGATCAGGATTGCCAAACAGTACTATTAATGGAATTACAGAAGGTCCAGACGGTACGTTGTGGATCAGCACCAGCAAGGGAATATGTTTCATTGATCCCAACACTTTTGAAATTCGAACTCCTCAAACCATGCCTTTATTATGGGCAATGGAAAAGAAATGCAATACAATCTGGTTTCGGAATGAGCAAGAAGTATGGATAGGCACATGGGATGGAGCCTATAAAGTCAATCTCTCAAACGGAAACGCCAACAGTTACACCACGGAAAATGGACTGGTGTTCAATGAAGTCATCGGTTTAGCCGGCGATAAGAATGGTTCTGTATACATAGGAACAAGATTTGGCTTTCATATTCTGGAAGAAGGACAACCGATAAGTTCCTTCAAAAACATAAATAACAGATGGCCGATTGATTGTTATTCCATGATGCAGGATCATTCAGGTAATATCTGGTTCTCCAGCAACGACTACATCGCCAATTACTCCCCCTCCACTAAACAATTCAAGGTGTACGATGAGAAGGCTGGAATCAATTCGTCAGGATTTCGCTTTTATGCAGGATATGCCACGCGCGATGACGAACTGATATTCGGTTCTCATTTAGGAATTACTCATTTTAAATCGGAAAATATCCAGGTTGCCGACCCGCCGTTTTCCGTGTTGATTCATGAAATGGCAACTGCCGACAGCCTCTATCACATTGTCCCTGGGTCAAGTATTGAGTTGCCGCACTTTACTCAGTCCGTAAGCTTTTCATTCTCTGCAGTCAATTTTCTGCGAGGAAAGAACACTTTTTACAAATATCGGCTTGAAGGCGTCGATGAAAAATGGGTTGAAACAAAATCCTTACAGAGGGTCACGTACAACAATCTGCAACCCGGACACTACAGGTTCTCTGTAAATGCCAGCGGGGATGGCTTGAATTGGGTTGGCGCTTCAAATCCGGTTGTATTTCATATCCTGACTCCCTGGTGGCATCAAGACTGGTTTAGACTTGTCTCATTGCTCACCGCAGCAAGCCTGGCAGTGTTGATCATCAACTTACGGATCAAAAAAATCCGTCAACAAAAAGAGAACCTGGAAACCGAAAAGGCAATCAATTACCTCGCTATATCATTACACGAGCAGCACACAGTCGATGCAATTCTTTGGGACGTAGCGAAAAATTGCATTGGCCATCTAAAGTTTGAGGATTGCGTGATCTACCTATGGGTCCCAGTACGAGATGTATTGGTTCAAAAGGCAGCCTGGGGTCCTAAGACTACAGACGAAGACATGATTGTCAATCCAATTGAAATACCCATTGGTAAAGGTGTTGTGGGGAGTGTGGCGAAAAGTGGAACAGCCGAGATCGTGACAGATACTTCCAGAGACCCACGCTACATAGTGGATGACGCCGTGAGACTTTCAGAAATTGCGGTACCCATTATGTATGACGGAAAAGTGTTGGGAGTTATAGATAGCGAACATTCAAGAAAAGGATTCTTTCGTCAAAAACACCTTTCGATCCTGACTACAATTGCGTCAATGTGCGCACAAAAAATGATTCGTGCAGAGGCAGAAAAAGAAAAACAGGAAGCGCAGCTGGCGACGCTCCGACACGAAAGGGAGGCTGTAAACGCCCAACTAAAAAGCCTGCGGTTGCAAATGAATCCTCATTTCCTTTTTAACTCGCTTAACGCCATCCAGCAAATGATCCTGGCGGGCGAAGACCGTAGCGCAACCAGATACCTATCAAAATTCTCGAGGCTGTTGCGTCTGGTACTCTTGCATAGTGATAAAGACAAT
>DATHIE010000529.1:0-17900 GCA_035316905.1 Chryseolinea sp.
AATTATCAAAACAGGGCAGGCGCAATTAATGGATCAGGATAAGTTGCCCCAATTGCCTTACGAATACCTGAACAAGCACTATTCCCTCACCCGCTACCTCGGCAAGACGTTTCTTGGAACCCGAACTGCGGCCTACCATTCCAGCATGGGCTGCCCTTTTACCTGTTCATTCTGCGCAGTCGTTCCTCTCTACAATGCAAGGTGGAAAGGCAAATCTGCTGGCCTGATTTACAAAGACATTAAGTATCTGATTGACAACTACGGGGCCGACGCCGTCGAATTCCATGACAATAACTTTTTCGTCAGCGAAAAGAGAACCGTTGAATTTTCGCGACTCATCAAGGACGAAAAGATCAGGTGGTGGGGAGAAGGGCGAATCGATACGATCGACAAGTACAGCGACGAATCTCTTGACCTGATGAGAGAAGCGGGTTGCAGTATGATCTTTTTTGGCGCAGAGACCAGCAACGACGAATTGTTAAAGCAGATGGACAAAGGTGGAACACAGACCACCGCACAAATGAAAAGATTTGCCGGACGAATGAAAAAGTTTGGGATCATTCCCGAATACTCTTTCGTTCTTGGCTTCCCCGCTGAAACCCCGGAAAAGGTGATGCAACAGATCGACAGCGACATAGCTTATATTAAACATATCAAGGAAATCAATCCAGACACCGAGATCATAATCTATGTATACAGTCCTGTGGCCACTGAGGGTTCTGAGCTTTACAAACAGGTAACGGCAAGTGGTTTTAAGTTTCCCGACAAACTGGAGGATTGGCTTGATCCGGCTTGGCAAAACTTTGACCTCCGGAAAAATCCATTAACGCCATGGCTAACAGCGGAAATGGTCGAAAAGATTCTCGGGTTTGAAACGGTGTTGAATGCGCAATATCCGACTGTATCGGATTTCAGGCTTACCCCGGCTAAGCGCAATATCATGCGTGCACTTTCTACTTTCAGGTACCGCCAAAATCTTTTCAAATTTCCCTATGAGTTAAAAATAATGCTACGGCTGTGGCGATATCGTCAACCGGAGATTGAAGGATTTGTGATGGAATAAGGCATGCGAAGGATTCTCAAACGTATCGTTTCTCCAATTCTGATTCCGATTGTCAGATGGTATCTCAGGAAGGAAAGAAAGTTCGTGTATAACGGCATCACTACTCACATATTTCCAGGTGTATTTCACCCCGGATTTTTTCACAGCACGAAGTTCATTCTCCGCTATTTGGCAGGTAAGGATCTTGCGGGAAAATCATTCCTTGAACTGGGGTGTGGAAGCGGTCTTGTGTCAATTGTAGCTGCCAGGGCTGGAAGTCACGTTACTTCATCCGACCTTAGCCTGAGAGCATTGGAAAACACAAAACATAATGCCAAGCTCAATAACGTATTCCTGAAGATCGTTTATTCCGATCTCTTCGATGGTATAGACAAAACACAATTTGACTGGATCGTAATAAATCCGCCGTACTATGCACGGAAGCCGGAGAGTGAACAAGATCTTGCCTGGTATTGCGGCGAGAATTTTGAATACTTCCGGAAATTATTCGCTTCACTGAATGCTTACACGCACCCTGCTTCTCAAGTGATCATGGTGCTTACGAAAGGAGCTGATGTCAATACCATCGAAGGGATTGCGAAAGAATACACCTTTGAGCTTGAGTTGCTGAAAGAAAATCCGGTGTTTTTTGATGAGATGGATTTTCTTTTCCGGATTAAAAACAATCAAGCTTGATCTGCGGCCTTTGCGCATTCATTTCGCGGCCTTTGCGTGAACCTGCATTTTCTGTTCGAGGTTAAATGTCTACGACAGAGAGCAGATATGAGAGGGTGTGAGCGGGCAAGAGTGTGAGAACGCCGAATGTCCAACTCCGAATGTCGAATGTCGAAAGCAAGGGTATAGAAAAGAGCAGTATCTTCTAGAAACTGCCCAATTCCCCTCTAACTAAAATGTAATACTATTTATTGAATGCAAGAGTAATGCTGCCGCTGGTTTTAACATTTACCTCTGCACCACCACCATTCATTTTGCCATTTAGATTGTGATCGTCCTGATCCCCGTTGTAATTGGAGAGAGACTCGACTCTTATTCTTTCACCATGTAATCTTAGGTTAAGACCTTTATCGGCAGGAAGTGTCAAATGAATATTGCCACCAGAATTTGACGCTGTAACAAACTTGTCGATCTGATCGATTTCAATATCCATACTACCTCCACTGGTCGATGCATCAATGCTACCCGAAATTTGTTTCAAATTCACACTTCCACCTGACGTATGAGCTTCAAGCGAACCATTGATTCCGGTACCACGAATTGTTCCACCGCTGGTCTTTGCGAAAACGGTACCTTTCAGGCTATTCAGGGTGATCGATCCACCGGATGTAGAAAGCTCAATGTTGCCTCCGCAATTATCGGCATCAATACTTCCGCCGCTGGTTGAAAGATCTATATCATCTTTTGAGTCACGGAGCTTAATGCTTCCACCAGAGGTCTTGCCGTTAATTCTTCCGCTCAGCTTGTCAAGGTTAAGACCGCCACCGCTTGTCGAAAAGTTTTGGTTACCCGCCAGGTTCGACAATGTAATTCCACCACCGCTCGTGTTGAGATCAGTAGAAACATTCTTCGGAACATACACCTTGAATGAGATGCTCAGGCTACGTTTCCAATTGAGGTTGAAAGTTTTCGTCTTTGCAATGGCAGTAAGTTTGCCTCCTGAAGCAATGACTTCCAGGTCGTAATCTTCATCAAGCCGACGCTTGATTTCATCCTTGGACAAATCATTACCATTGTTGCCTTTGACGTATACTTCAATCCTTGCCTCACTATCAGATACTCCTGAAACTGTTATTCCACCTCCAGATGTCCTTGCGTAGACATCCTTGATAGCTTCCTTTGAAAGTGATTTTGTTAAATATGGTTCCTTGTCCGACTGCGCGCGTACCGCCACTGTGATTACCAGTGCGAACAGAATAATGGCTAGCTTTTGCATTAGTATGTGTGTTAGGTTATGATAAGTTTTACTTCCAATACTTGTGCCATCGCGAATGGAGCGCATAAAGCACGATCTTTTGGTCATTAATGTCCGCAATCATTTTTTATCTGAACGATTACGGACATTATCGGTACCGGTTTACGGTTCTGACAGCCATAAGACCTTTGAAGCCATTAAGAGGTTGCACCATCACGTCATTTTTTTTTGGATTATTTCACTCCCTTTTCAGGAACCCATGACTTCTGAAGCTTCCGGACAAAAATGATCTGACCTGTGTGATATGCATTGTGCGCGCTGATGTTCGCTATGGTAGGGTACCATTCTTTTAGTTTGGCTTCATCCGCGTTCTGGACAGCGTTTTCAAACGCTGTAAGGACGCTATCAAGCTCCGTTACCACGTGCGACCATTCGGCCTCGTTAAATTTCGTGAAGGTTTCGTCGTTGTTGCCAGAGAATTCGCCTTCAGGCTGACCGTTGATCTTTGCTAGTTGCCGCTTGTTCCAGAACAACAAGTGGTGGGCCAGTTGACCCACAGAATGATTCCCGCTGTTATCATTCCACATAGCCTGCTCTACAGTTACTCCTTCAAGGGCGGCGTTGATGGGAACAAACCACTCTTTCTCTGCATGAGTAGTCTTTAACTGATGGAGTAAAACATTTTTCGGGGATTCCACAGGGGAAGCGTCAACTGCGGCATTCTGCTCTGAATTCGGTGTAGTGCACGCCATTAGCATTGCCCATACTAGAAAGAGTAAAAAGGATTTTTTCATTGGGATTGGGGTTATTGCACGAAGATAATTATTTGAATTACTGATCGGTACCCTGGAAAATAAGGTTGTTTGAATTTTATTCGTTCGATGGTCAGGCCCGGTAATGCAACCTTCAAAATGATATTCAGTCTATTGGGTTAAAAAGGGGCTAAAATTAGTTCTGGTATTTCGGATACCTTTTTACAAATCCCCGGTATACTCTTTATTCAATGCTTCGATCATGTTTAGAAATTACTTCATCATCACGATAAGAAACCTTTTTAAGAATGGGTTTTATTCGTTCATAAACATTACGGGCCTTTCTATCGGAATCACCTGTAGTATTCTCATCCTCCTGTGGGTATACGATGAAATTTCCTACGACAAGTTTCACCCAAAAGTCGACCGGATCTACCAGGTGTGGGCGAAGGCTTTTTTCGATGGAAAAGTGAGCAGCTGGACCTCAGTGCCCCTTCCTACTTACGAGGCGATGAAAACAGCGGACAGCAACATCAAACATTCTGTAGTGACGGACTGGGGCGGCGACCACTTACTTGCCGTCGGCGAGACACGACTTACTAAGAAAGGCTATTTTGCCAGTGAAGAATTCCTGGAAGTATTCGAATTCCCCCTGAAGACTGGCAACGCTGCGCAGGTCATGGACGATCCCCGATCAATCATCATTACAGAGGCGACTGCAAAGGCGATGTTCGGTGATGAAGATCCAATCAATAAGGTCATTCGAATAGATAATGAAAACGATCTCAAAGTATCGGGTGTGCTCTACAACTTGCCGTCAAACTCATCCTTCCAGTTCGATTTTCTGATGACATGGAAGTTCCGTGAACAGATGAGCGAGTGGGTCCGGAAAAATACTACGAACTGGGGAAATTATTCTTTCCAGGTATTTGTCGAGCTAAACGACGCGAAGAATGAAGCGGCAGTAAACAAGAGTGTAAAGATGATGCTTCAAGAGCATGGCGAGAAGGATACAAAGCCAGAATTCTTCCTATATCCAATGCTTCGGTGGAGACTACATTCGTCGTTTGACAATGGAGTTGAAACCGGCGGTATGAGCGAGTACGTGCAGCTGTTTACCATCATCGCGATCTTCATTATTGTTATTGCATGTATAAATTTTATGAACCTTGCCACTGCACGTTCTGAGCGAAGGGCACGGGAAGTTGGAATACGGAAGAGTGTTGGATCCAGACGTTTTGAACTCATTTTTCAGTTCATAGGCGAGTCAACTTTTATATCATTGGTAGCATTTCTACTGGCTGTGCTTGCGGCTCAATTGTTATTGCCGTTTTATAATCAGCTTGTCGAGAAGCAACTTGCAATTGACTATATGTCGAAGGAGTTCTGGATCTTCTCATTATCACTGATCTTTATAACCGGAATTGTTTCTGGTAGCTACCCGGCATTCTATTTGTCATCCTTTCAACCCGCGAAAGTGCTAAAAGGTAAAGTGACTGTTGGAAAAAGTGCCAGCATCCCACGTAAAGTATTAGTCACGCTTCAGTTCGGATTTTCCATCTTGTTAATCATCGGTACGATTGTCATCTACCAACAGATCCAGCTGGTTAAGGGTCGTGAGTTGGGATACGAACAGGAAAACCTCATTACTGTCTCTTATAACAACGAGGTTTCCAAGAATTACAAACCTATCAAGCTTGAATTATTGGGTACGGGAGTCGTGGAAGCCGTGACGAAATCAAACAGCGCCATCACAGATATCAATTCCAACAATTTCCTTGGATGGCCGGGGAAACCTGACGAGCTCCGCGTGATCTTCACAACGATCGCCACAGAGTACGATTACGCAAAAACAATGGGCATCAAAATCGTTGAAGGACGCGAGTTTTCCGAAGACTTCAAAAGCGACACCGCTGCTATCCTGGTGAATAAAGCGGGTATTGAGCTTATGAATCTAAAAGATCCGATTGGAACGGAGCTTGATCTTTGGGGTGGTAAACGTAAACTCATTGGAATATTGGACAATGTGTTGATGGGTGATCCATTTGAACCTGTCAAGCCGTTGTTCGCCATCCTCGATCCAGGCTGGATTGATGTCGTTACGATCCGCCTGAAGAAAACAGATGACCTGCAGGCCTCACTTGACCGGGTAAAGACAGTCTTCGAAAAACATGCTCCAGCCTATCCGTTTGAATATAAATTCAGCGATGTGGAGTTTCAAAAGAAATTCACGACTATCAACCTTACAAGCTCAATTGCGAGCTTGTTTTCAAGCCTTGCCATACTGATAACCGGCCTTGGCCTATTCGGACTCGCGTCTTATACCGCAGAACAACGCACGAAGGAGATCGGGATCAGAAAAGTACTTGGCGCAACAGTGTCAAGTCTGGTCGGACTAATGTCCAAAGATTTTTCGCGACTCGTATTGATCTCCTTTGCCTTGTCTGCCCCTCTTGCATGGTGGCTGTTGAGCTGGTATCTCGAACGCTACACAATCAGGACTACTATTGGATGGTGGGTATTTCCACTGACTGGGGCAATAGCATTGATCTTTGCGATTGCCATTGTTAGCACGCAAGCGTTACGTGCGGCTCATGCTAATCCGGCGAATTCGCTGAGAAGCGAGTAGGTAAGTAGTGAGTAGTAAGTAGTAAGTAGTAAGTAGTAAGTGGTAAATGGTAAGCAGTTATTGCTTCTCCAACTTCAGCAGATGACTACTCAAAGCTGGTATGGCAGCGAGGGGTTTGAAATTGGTAAGGCTTCCGAGTGGCCCCACAGTTAGTGTACCTAAATCAGTTTCGTTGAGCATATCCGTCACGTTGTACGTTCCAGGTACAAGGCCACTTTCAGCGATCGAAAAATGGATATCGGTCATCAAGTTTCCACTGATATTGTGAATTGCCAGAACCGCGTCATTGTCTTTGATACGTAAGAACGTATAGATTACGCTGCTGTTGGAACCTACACGCTCATAGTTTCCTTGCTTCAGCGCCAAATTGTTCAACCGGCATTTGATCAGCTTGCGGTAGTGATTCCATACTGAAGTTGGTTCCTGTTGAAGGTCAGCGACATTGAATTCTGTATAGTTTGGCTGAGGAGGCAGCCACGGAGATCCAGTAGTGAACCCCGCCTGTGCTCCACTAGTCCATTGCATCGGTCGGCGTATGCTTTCGTCGGGCTTCACCCCACGCATGGCGACTTCTTCGCCGTAATACATGTAGGGAACTCCAGGAAGAGATAACAATATGCCTGCTGCCAGCTTTGCCTTATCTACATTAAGTTCGAACTCTTCAATGACGCGATTTTGATCGTGGTTGGTGAGAAATGTACCGTATTGCAATTCATTGTACGCACCAAGTACCTCCTCCATTTTAGCTATGAGACCGTCAGAATTACCGCTTCTGACCGCACCGACGATTGCGTATGAGAGATCGAATTCGAAGCAATAGTCAAGCCGTTGATCAGAGAATGGCGACACCACGGACGTTGAACTCCATACTTCACCAACCGTCATAAACGCCGGATCCATGTTCTTCTGAAAGGAGTAGAACTTCCGCCACCAGTCAAGTGTAGATTGTGTGTTGACCTGCGCTTGTCCCTCCTCGATCAGACCTCCTGCAACATCAACGCGAAATCCGTCAACGCCTATGTCGTCATGCCAAAACCGCACAATGTCTTGAATTTCACTATAAACGTTTTTATTGCGATGGTTGAGATCCGGCATGCCACCATTGAAGAGACCAAAGAAGTAGGCGTTGTTGCGCTGATGCCAAACCGTTTGTCCCCATGGGCCGTTATCCCCAGGATTGCTGGAATTCCAGATGTACCAGCTCCTCTTTTCAGCATTCGTTCCAGAAGACGAATTAACAAACCAGGGATGCTGATCAGAAGTGTGATTGATTACAAAATCGATGATAACTTTTATTCCACGTTTATGCGCTTCATCCAGGAAATGTTTGAATTCGGTCATGGTACCATAGTAGGGGTTTACGTCCCGATAATCTGTTACGTCATAGCCATGATAGCTGGGAGAAGGATGGATGGGCATAAGCCATAATGCCGTTACTCCAAGATCCGTCTCTGTAGATGGATCTCCATCATTAAGATAGTCCAGCTTTTGAGTGAGTCCATTGAAGTCTCCAATGCCGTCCCCATTTGAATCGTAAAAACTTCTTACAAAGACTTCGTAAAATACCTGATCGTTCCACCATATTTCCGGCGGAGGGTATGTTAGCTCCTCTTCCGTTTCCGCTTCAGTGAGCGAGTCTTCCCGACAGGAGAAAAAAACTAATAATGTAATCGTACAGAAGAGAGCCCTTAACACTTGTTTATGATTGAGCGCTGGCAGAATTTGATCTGGCAAAGTCTCAAAGATACCTCTTTTCCACCAAGACTCCTTTGAAACAATTTTCACGCCCACACCCTAACTCATAACTCATAACTTATAACTTATAACTACTACTCCATCTGTCTTTTGAAAAACTCCCATGCTTCTACATGCACATCGATATCATTGGGATAATCATGCTTCCCTCCAATAACTTTTAGCAACGTGACCTCTGGCTTGCCCTTCTCTTTAAAAGTATATCGTTCGATGGTTTTTCCGTCATTGGGATCCTTGTCTGGTAACGCCGTTTTAATGGGTTCACCGCGATAGCCAGCGAGCTCTGACCAGTAATGAAAAGTGCGGTCCGTAGATCTCACGTTTCCCATGATAAAATTTCCTGATTGCATCATTCCTCCTTCGTACTTATTCAAGGGATCTGCTGTTCCATTCACAATCATCACAGGAATCGCCACTTTTACATCGACGCAATCCATGTTATCAGTGTCGGGTAGGTTCGCAATGATTGCTGTTATCGCCCGGAGCTTTTTAGGCATAGTCATGGCGAGCTTATAACACATATGGCCACCCCCTGAAGTTCCTACGGCAAATACTTTACTCTTGTTGATATGATAGTTGGTAGCAAAGTAGTCTATCATGCCTGAGAAGAAAGCTTCCTCATTTATGTTGAGCTTATTAGCCAGTGAGCTAGCCGCTTTTCGACATTCATTCCAGTAATTTTTATAACCGTCGGCATACACGAAGATGACATTTTCGTCTGCTGTCGTTTTCAACAGGCCGGGTGTCGCCTTCATCATTTCTTCTCCGCTTCCACCGGATCCATGCAACACAAAAACTAAACTGGCATTTGTTAACGCACTAGCTGGCTTCATAAACTGAAATGATCGGTAGTTGTCTTCCACCTTGATCGAGTCGCTAGCGACCTGCCCATTTGCCGTGAAGAAGCAGGCAAGCAAAAAGCATATGGCTTTCAGAGTTTTCATATCATTTTTATCCGTAAAGTTATTTCTGAAATTCGAGATCTATACCGGCAGACTACCAACTCGTCTTTGTTCAGATCTTATCAGGGCTATTGACAGGCAGGTGGCCTATAACTCATAACCTAAAATTTCACTCTGACCCCAAAGAATTCACAGGATATTTTTCATACGATATACCTTATACCCTATACCCTATACCTTATACCTTATACCTACTGATTCGGTGCCTCCAATTCTATTTTTTGCACTTTTTCATACCCAAAGAGTTGATCAAGTGTAATTTCCTGGACATCTCCATAAGATTTAAGTTCCTTGAAGTTGATCTTCTCTTTGTCGCCGATCAGCACCACATTAAACTTCTTGTTTTTGACGTACTGCTGCTGAAACTTAGCGATATCATCAAGTGTAAACTTCTGGGTTTGTTCGTAAACATCCTTTCGGAAATCATGATCAATTCCACGCTGGAGTGCGCGGTCATAGGAGAACAGGATATCCATTTTTCTAATCCGTTCGCTTTCCATCTGATTCATTATGGCGCTACGCGCACCTTCGAACCCGGTTTCTGATCGCGGAAAATCTACTAAAAGTTTCTGCATTGCCTTCATTGCTTCAGGTTGCTTATCCGCTTGCGTTCCGATGTAGGCATAAAACAAATCATTTTCATTGGGTTTCATCGGCACACCATAATAGGCGAAAGCTGAATAAGCAAGACCTTGTGCTTCGCGTAACTCCTGAAAGACCGGCGAACTCATACTTCCTCCAAAATACTCATTGAATATTCTGCTAATAGCAATACGATCTTTATTAAACTGTTCTCCTTTTGAAAGGAACATGATCTCCTCCTGGACCATATCATAATCTGCCCAATAGACAGACGGCTTTTCAACATCACGCATTTTATACTCGACAGCCGGCGGCGAAGGCTTCAACTGATCAGGTAGTGTATGGTATTTATTAAGCATTTCAACCACTTTGTCTCCGCTATCAGGTCCATAATAAAAGACACGGTGTTCGGTTTTTGTAAAATCTTTTATCATATCAACGAGTTCAGCGGATTTTACTTCACGAAGGTCCTTGTTGCTGAGGACGTTTGTGAACGGAGATTTTGGACCATATAAACCGTAGTTCATCAAACCGCTGAACATGATTGCCCATTTGTCTTTTTTGATGTCGTCACGCTTCTTGAACTCACCATCTATCATGTTTTTCAGTGCCTCATCATCCGGCTTAGCATTGGCAAGCAATTTTTCCAACAACGCCAACGACTTATCCATGTTTTCGCGTAAACCTTCGAGACTGATATAGGTGCGCTCGTCTGCCGCATACACTCCAAAGTTGCAACCAAGTTTGTAAAACTCTTTTTTGACGTCATCCGCGCTCATGTCTTCCGTTCCAAGGTATTGCAGGTATTCTACCGCGATACTACGCTTTGCGTCATTGTTGCTTCCTACATCCGAGAGATAGTACATCGCGAACAATTCATTCTCTGTGTTCGGTGTATAAAGTACTTCAACACCTTTGTTCATTTTGAGCCTTTGAAGATCCTTGTTGAAATCGAGGAATACAGGTTGAAGTTTTTCTGCCTTATTGTTCAAAATTGACTGGTGGAATTCAGATCTGGCCTCCCTGTTTAGATTCACTTTGGATATTGACGGCTTGTTAACTTTTCTGAAAGTGGAGTCCTTTCCATTACGTTTATAAATAGCTACATAGTTGTCCTTGTAATGTTCGTTCGCGAATTTTACTATGTCCTCCTTCGTATATTTTTTTGTTTGATTCACCTGAGCCGTGTAAATATCCCAGGGAATATCATTCGTAAAAGCCGTAACCATGTCGTTCGAGCGCGCCCAATTGTATTCGGATTCCTCGATCTTTATTTTCTTCAGATGGTTCGACGCTGCTTCGGGGAGCCATTCTTCAAACTCGCCCTTCTTAATAAGCTCAATTTGTCCCAATAAAAGATCCCTGACCTCGTCCAGAGATTGTCCCTCGCGTGGCCGACCTGTGAACGTATGAACTGAATAGTCATTCATGTAGTCAACATAGCTTCCGGCTTCGAGGACTTTTTGAGCCTGTTTCAAGTTGATATCGATCAATCCTGCTTGTGAATTCGCCAGCATCATATCAACCAGGGTTAGTAACGCATAGTCGTCACTATTACGTCCGTCGAACCTAAATCCAACGTTTAGCCATTCTGCGTCCGGACCGTAAACTTCCTTTACAACAGCAGATGTTATCGGGGCTTCCTCAATCTTTGTCCAGGACGGAAGTTGGTCGTTGGGCTGCCAGTCGCCAAAGTATTTCTCTATTAATGCTATGGTTTTATCGTAGTCGATATCACCGCTCAGGCAGATCGCTACATTATTAGGCTTGTAATAAGTGTCAAAATATTTCTTTATCTCGGTTATAGACGGATTCTTGAGGTGATCAATCGTGCCGATAACGGTTTGTGTTCCGTAAGGATGTTTTAAGAAAAGGTTTTCATGCAATGTTTGAAATGTTTTCCAATAGTCGTTGTCAATACTTCCATTCTTTTCTTCATAGACAGCCTCAAGCTCGGTGTGAAATAGTCGCGGTACAATTCTCCTGAAGCGATTACCTTCAACGTTCAACCAATTCTCGAGTTGATTGGACGGTATGTCGTTTATGTATACTGTGCGATCTTCGGTAGTATATGCGTTTGTTCCATCTGCACCCAGTTCAGTTACAATCTTACCGTATTCGTTTGCTATCACAAACTTCGATGCTTCATTGGAAACCTTGTCGATCATTTTATAATAGTTCAACCTCTCGACGGAGTCCGTTAGAGTTCCGTATTTAGTAAACATGTGTTCGATGCTGTCCAGGTATACCGCCTCCTTTGCCCAATCAAGTGTTCCAAAATCCGATGTTCCTTTAAACATGATGTGTTCCAGATAGTGCGCCAGGCCCGTATTTGTTGCCGGATCGTTCTTGCCGCCAGCTTTTACGGCGATTTGTGTTTGAATCCTTGGTGCAGCTGCGTATTGACTTAGGTAAACCTTTAGGCCATTCTTGAGGGTGTAAATCCGGACCTTTAGCGGATCATTCGAAGCATATTCATAAGTATATCCATTACTCTCTGCGGTCTTGAGTTCGTAGCTCAATTTTTTCGTGTCGCAGGATATCAGGAATAGCGTGGCAGCGATTGCTGCCAGACGGAGAGGGGTGATCATAGAAATTAGTTTAAATGGTGAAACAACATGTACGAAAGAAATATACGTTTATTTTAGATCAGAGTAAAGTTGGATAGAAGCCATAAATCTCACTTTCCAGTAGGGTATCCGATGCTTTGTGCCGAGATCGACAAATCCGTTAGCATAATTGATAACGCGACTTTATTCGGTTTTCAAAGACTCCACAGGATTGACAAATGCCACTTTGATGGCCTGAAATGAAACTGTGATCAATGTGACAACCACCATGCATACCCCTGGAAAAAGGAAAGCCATTATTCCCACGTTGATGCGGTATGCAAATCCACTAAGCCAGTTCTCCATTACCAGGTAGGTCAAAGGAAATGCTATGATGTTGGCAATGAAAGCAAGAATGACAAATTCCCTTGAAACCATCAAAGCAATCTGGCTAACCGAAGCGCCTAACACTTTACGTATAGAAACTTCTTTTATTCGCCGGTGAGCCATGTAGGATGACAGTCCAAATAGTCCCAGGCAGGAAATCGTTATCGCGAGCACTGTGAAAAAGCTAAAAACTTTTACGAATTGCTGCTCCGATTTATACTGTTGATCGTAGTACTCATCCGCGAAGAAAAATGTAAATGGATTTCCAGGAAACATTGATGCGAATTTTGACTCGACGCGGCTGATTAGTTCAGAAGGGGATTCCTCAGCAGCAACTCTGATCGAGATATAATCTTTTATGTCTTTGTCACACACAAAGATCAGCTGATCCACTTTCTTTTTTAAAGATTCCTGGTGAAAGTCCTTGATCACACCGATAATCTCCAAAGTGCTATCCCAAACATAGATTCGCCGGCCGATTATTTTTTGCGGATCGTTAAAGCCAAGCAGCTTCATTGCGGTTTCATTTACAAGACACGTTTTCCATGGTTCGTTAAATGCGCGCGAAAATGTCCGGCCATCCAGCAAGTCCATTCCATATGTCTCCATAAAATCCTCGTCCGACATTATCACACGAAAGTCGTGACCCTGCTTTGGCTCTTCTCCTTCTATCCTGACTCCTCCGTTACTTGCTTTCACTGATCGCCCTGGTATATCCGTTGAAATGGAGACATTCTGCACTTCTGGAAACTGCAGCAAGGATGATCGAAAGTTGTCATACTTGATGTGAAAGGTAGAATCAACAATATGCGGGCCCTGCACCACAAGCACCTGGTCGGTGCGTACACCCAAATCACCTCCGCGCATGAACTTAACTTGTTGATAGACGGTGAATGTTCCGGCGATCATTACAACCGATGAAACAAATTGAACTGTGACTAGTCCTCTGCGCAAGTAGTTTCCCTTTATTGATCCAAATGTGGTGCCTTTTAGAATACTTACAGGTTTGAATCCCGAAAGCACGAGAGCGGGATAAATAGATGCAACTACAACACTCGAGAAAAATATTCCTGCAAATGGAATCCAAATATCCGGAGTAATGGCAGGCAGTTCGATCCGACGCTTTACGAAGGTCGAAAAATCCGGAAGCAAGATGGCCACCACTATTATGGTTATCACAGCAGCGAAACCTTTTAAGACCATAGCCTCGAGTAAAAATTGTTTTATCAATGTGAGCCGGTAACTTCCCAACACTTTACGGATACCGACTTCTTTCGATCGTTCGATGGACCTTGCAGTGGATAAATTCACATAATTGATCCACGCCATTAATAAAATAAACACAGCTACAACCTGAAGAAAACCAACGGACCGACTATCTCCATTTGGTTCGATTTCGTCCTTGAAATTGGAATTCAAATGAATAGATGGAACGGGCTGAAGTACAAACTTCATTTGTTCACCCCACTCACGCAGAAATGCTCCCATTTTTTTATCTACCAGCGGCGGAATTTTTGCCTCAAAACTTTTCACATCCATTGATGGCTCCAGTTCTATATAGGTGTAATTGCCGGCCCATCCCCAGTTGTCCATAAGATCCTGTGTTTCTTCAGGACCGAGGATCCTGGTCAGACTTTCAAACGATAGGAGGGCATCAAATTTCAAATGTGTGTTTTCCGGGACGTCTTCAAATACACCTGTAATCTCATAGTCATCTCTTCCATTGTTCCGTAACGTTTTTCCCACCGGGTCTGCAGTTCCAAAATATCGTTTGGCCAGAGATTCCGATACGACCATTGTGAATGGCCGTTTCAAAACAAGTGAATCGACTCCTTTGATAAGTTTATAGGAGAAGAGTTCAAAAAATTCCTCGCTGGCATAATAAACTCTTTCCTCTTTAAAAAAAGTGGAGGCATTTGAGAGAACCGTGGATCGCATCCCACCACGATTGACATTCACGTAACGGACCACTTCAGGAAAATTACTTTTTAAGGCATTGCCAATTCCCCATGGTCCGGCGGTCCACTGGCGAGAAATATCGGATCCTGTGTAGCGGTCCTGTCGAACTCTGTAGATCCGATCACTTTTGTTATGGAATGTATCATAACTTCTTTCAGTCATTACATATAGGGAGATCAAAACAAAGGCGGTCATACCTAACAAGAGACCTGTAACATTTATCAATGAAGTAACTTTGTTCCTTGCAGTGACCCTCATCATGACCTTTAAAAAATGCAATGTCATGTGAAAAGGATTGAAAAATGAAATTTTGTTCCTTAGTATAATTCCGGGTCGAACGAATCGTATTGAATTCCAGATCATTCTGCGTCGCGCTTTCGCCTCTCCGTATCGCTTTATATCCCGGACGTATCGCTGAATTATGTCACCTTCGATTTCCTCAAACAGATGATGCGGACAAATGAATTTCAGAAACCGGATTACGATTTTAGGCAGATCAGGTAGTTGTGAATTCATAGTTCAGGTTCGTTTGGTTTCTTAGATGTTAAATTGAATCCCCACAGAATACCCGGGCCAAAGCTCACTCAAAAATTCGCCCACATTACCCGTTGAGATCTTTAGACTCCTTATCTTATATTCCTCACTCCCTTCGACCGACTCATAGATGAAATAGTTTACAGACACGCCAGCAAAGACGTAAAGAAACTTCCATCGTTTTGCGTATTCGACATTAGCTCTGCTGAGCAGGTTGAAGGTCTTATCAAAGCTCATGTCGCGGTTAAGGTGCATAAATTTCATACCATACGTGATCACTCTTATCCTGTTTAATGGACTAGGCCTTGTAGAGAATTTGTTGAAAAGAACCTTTTGAAAGCCATAGCCAAATCCCCAGGTGTCTTCAATCGGATCGAACCCAAGTATCAGAGCGTTTTGATTGAAAATCTGGTTCTGATCGTGGTACGGCATTTCTGAACCGATGATCCAACTGCAGTTAAGGCAATTGCCGGTTGTATATTCAATGCTTGTGAGGAACACTTCGTTTAATGATATCCTGACATACGATCCCTTGGAGCCGAAGTTCAGTAGACCGATAGGCGTACCCATTCTCGTTTGTTCCTTTGAGGGATACTTGCTAAAGAAATTGATCAAGCCGATCTGTTTTCCACGCGCATCTCCTCCGAAGTTGATCAGTCCGATTTGCCATCCATCCATTGCTTTGCTGGAGTTAAGCAATCCAAGCTGTAATCCCCGCGCGCGTGTTGGTGGCGTGGACTTTCCTCCTTTGATTGTACTTGCTTTATTTATCATTCCAAGCTGCAATCCAGAAAGCTGTGCATCCGTATAGTTAAAGAGAGCACTGATCTGAAACCCTGCGACCGACTCCTTTGATACATTGTAAATACCGGCCAACTGTAGCCCTACTGTGGTTTCACCCGAGCTATTGCCAAATCCTGCAATCTGCACGCCCCTGAAATTGTTACCGACCACGTTGAGACCAGCCGTCAACTGAATACCCGAGGCGTTGTTCAGAACATAGTTCAACAAGCCTGCTACCTGGATACCTTTTCGGTTGACTTCAAAATCTTCAGTGTTAATCAGAGACCTTTCCTCGGAAAGACTAAGGTTAAGGAATGAATTTGCTCCGACAATGTTTGCTAGTCCGGCTAGTTGAATACCTGTGGTACTCTTCACGTTGTTGTTAGTAAGGAGGCCAATCTCCAGGATGCGATTGCCGGCTGAGAGCCCACCAAATAGATTAAGTGAAAATGAATTGTAATAGGAACCGCTGCTTATTCCATTAGTACTTATTCCGGGAAAAATTGAAAGCTGGAATGTTCGGTCGTATTCACGGATCTTTTTGTTGACTTGGCCATAAGCGGCAAGGGATCCGACCAGGAGTAAAATGACGCACAGGCGAAAGGTAACGCGCATTCTTGTTTGAGAGGTTTGATTTTTTATCGATCCCTCCGGTTCAAGCCTATCTAAATACGTAATGAACCATGAGATATTGCCACTGTCCAAACATTAATTCTCTGTCTTTAAGGTTTGCACCGAAATGTCCAATATGATCGCGTCGTTTCATTCATGCTTCAAATGATCAACAGGATTCGAAATAACAGCCTTAATAGTTTGAAACGCCGCCGTTAACACTACGAGACTAAAGATCAGTCCGACCGGTAGGAAGAAGTAGAAAATGGACAACTGGATCCTTGCCGGATAGGTAGCGAGCCATTCGTTGGCCGTGAAATAGATCACGGGTACTGCAAACAGAGCAGAGAGCGCAATAAAACGAACATTGTCTTTCGAAAGCAATACAACCACATTTGTCGCAGATGCTCCCAACACTTTTCTGATGCCGATCTCTCTCAACCGTGCGTTCGTTTCAAACAACGTCATCCCGAGTATTCCGAGGCACGCGATAAAAATTGCAATTGCTGAAAAAAGAGCAAAGACACGACCAAAATGAAGTTCCGACTTGAATTGCTGATCGTAATAATCGTCTAAGAAAAAGTACTCAAATTGTTTTTCGGGAAAAATCTCCTTCCAGCTTTCTTCGACGTATTCGACAACCTCTCGGGTATCTGCTTTTGCATTCAACCGGATCGAATAATACACCTGTTGGCCGATGTTATGATTCAAAAAGAAAATCGTCGGATAGATTTCTTTTTTGATTGCCTCGTGATGGTAATCTTCCACTACGCCGACAATTTTATAGCTCTCCCATTTTTCTACAGCCATAAACTGTACAGTCTGGCCTACAGCTTCCTCGGCGGAAGTAAAGCCGAGGTTACGAATGGCGCTTTCGTTAAGTATGAGCGTTTCCCAATTTTCATCCTCCCCGTTTTGCTCTGAATAATTTCTACCCGCTTTCAATTTTAACCCATACACCGGAATGAAATTGTAATCGATGAAAAGGGTCTTGTAACGTGTTGGATCAAACGGATCTCCCATATTACGTTTGATGAGGTCCACGTAAGTAAATCCAATTTCCGCGCCTGGAATTGCCGATGATGTGGCAACGGCTTTTATTGCTGGGTTTCTTGTAAGATGATCTGAAAACGTCTTGAAACCCTTTTTCTTTTCATCGTGCTCCTCATTCATATATGCTGTAGGATTTCTGACGGAAATAACTTTGTCTAATTCTACATTCGTTTTCGACATCTGCATAAAATCGACCTGTCTGTCGATGACCATCAAAAATGCAATGAGAACGATCGACGACGTGAACTGCACTATCAATAATGACTTCTGCATTTTCCTTCCCTTGAAAGCTCCAACCACTTTGCCTTTCAGGGAGCTTATAGGATCAAGTTTTAATAAATACAGCCCGGGATATACTCCGGCAACAAGTG
>DATHIE010000530.1:0-11583 GCA_035316905.1 Chryseolinea sp.
CAGTGGTTCCTGCAAATCATGGCTCGATATGTATGCGAATGTTTCGAGCTCCTTGTTCATTTTCTGAAGTTCAGAATTTTTTCCATGAAGTGTTTTGTTGAGTTGCTGCAACTCATAGGTTCTCTTCAAGACTGTGTCTTCCAGTTCCTCTTTTTGTTTTTTCTGAGATTGTATCTCGGTAGCCGTGCTAATCCATTTTGTTATTGTTCCTTTGTCATCCTTCACGGCAACCATATGACCGAGGTGCCACTTGTACTCACCGCTGCTGTTTCGCAGACGATCTCCATTTCCAGATCATTTCCTGTTGCAAGAGAATGGGCCCAGCGTGAAGCAAACTCTTGCTTATCGTCAGCATGAATAAATTCGTTTAACTTCAGGTTTCTTAATTCATTAAAATTAAGGCCCGTATAATCCCGCCAGCGTTGGTTAAAATATATGAGCTTGCCCTGGGCATCGGCGGCACTAACTTTCTCCGGCGTTAACTCAGCCAGTTGATGAAAATTTTCTTCACTTTCTCTAATTCTTTTGGCGGCCTCCTTCTGTTCCGTAACATCAATAACCATATTGATTGCCCCGGTTTTTTCACCAGACAGAGAGAACAGAGGCTGCGGGTACACTTGCACAATGGAACGCGTACCATCTGGCCGTTCAACCCAAACTTCCTCACCGAGTATCGCGCGGCCCTCTTTAAAAGCTATAGCCATCGGACAGGATTCATGCGGGAGCAGTGAACCATCTTCTTTAACCATTTTCCACGAGCCACACCATTTGTCTTTTCCTATTTCGGGCGTCCGGCCCCATACTTTTACAGCGGAATCGTTGTAAAATGTTATTTGACCCTCGGAGTCACAGGCATATACGGCAGCCGGCAAATGCTTCACTAACTCCCGGAAACGTTCTTCATTATTTCTCAATACCGCTTCGGCTTGTTTTTGCTTGGTGATATCACGGGAAATTTTTGAGGCCCCTATGATATTGCGCTGTTTGTCTTTAATTGGTGAGACGGCAAGGGAAATGTCAATTCTTCGACCGTCTTTGGCAATGCGAACAGTATCAAAGTGAAATATCTGCTCACCGTTCCTAATTCTTTTTATGACCGTTTCCTCTTCCGTTTGGAGTTCGGCAGGAACTATAATTGAAATATTTTTACCGATCACTTCCAGCGCGCTATAGCCAAACATCTTTTCAGCACCTTTATTCCAGCTCGTGATTATACCGTCTAATGTCTTAGCCACAATGGCATCGGCCGATGAGCTTACCACTGCCAACAGCATTGAACTTTCCGCCGCCGCCCTGATCCGCTCTGTAATGTCTTCAATAGCAACTAATACTAATTTCTCCGTTCCTCCTTCTTTTATTATCTCTTTGGCATTCACCAGCATAGTGCGCTCGCCAATTGAAGGAAATGCCGTGGTGATTTCAAAGTCATAGATGTTTTCCTTCTTTGGCAGTACAGCTTCAAGCAACATTCTTAATTCAGGAATGTCCCATTGGTGGTTGCCGAGGTCATAAAATAGTTTACCCTCTGTTTCATGCTCATTTACGAGAAACGTTTTGTAAAAACTATTGTTGGCGGATTTCACTTTCAGGTTCTTGTCTAACACCACTAACGGCCCGCGTACCGTACTGATAATACTATTGGCATAGTTCCGTTCTTCTGTTATCTGAGCATTCAACGCCACCAGCTCCTGATTTACAACAGTAAGCTCTTCATTGGTACTTTGCAGTTCTTCTTTACTGGTTTCTATTTCTTCGTTCAGGCTCTGCAACTCCTCGCTACCACTTTGCAATTCTTCATTGGCGCTTTGTAGCTCCTCATTAGTTGCCTCCTGGTCTTCGGTAATCGAACGCATATCTTCCCGCACCTGCGCAAGCTCACGCTCTAGCTGTTCAATACGCATATCTTCCTCATTGTTGAGTTTGCTGGTCGACGTTTTTTTATGACCTTTTGCGGGGGCCTTGGTGATTGTGGTGGTGTTGCGAAAAAGGATTAAATAATAACGGTCTACTACATTGGGCAATGTTATCACTTCAAAGGAAACCAGGCATTGGTTTCCATTTACCTTCAATGGAATATTTTCTCTGACAACAGGCTTCTTTTCTCTTTTTGCTTTGTGCAAAATGTTACGAAGCTCAAAAGCCAACCCGCTTTTTGCCAGCTTTAATAGGTCATGACTTGGTTTACCTGCTGACAATTGGAGCCATTCCCCATTGTCGCCATGAAAGTGAACAATTTCCATGGACTCATTTACAATCACACCGGAAGGTGTGTATTTGTCTAAAAGTATATCATATGCCGTCTTTTGGAAATCGGTCCCTAGGTTTTCATTCTTATTATAAACGTGTTCATGCAAAACATCTTCAATCACCCCTTTTTTTGCAGGCGTAAATCTGCTGGGTACAGCGTTCCGTGAAAATATTTTGTTAAATCTGGCTGCTACCGAAAAAAGGTCTGGTACCGTGCTTGTGGTTTCCGATTTCCCCAGCAAAAGGAAGCCCTTCGGATTTAACGAGTAGTGAAAAGTGGATAATGCATTTTTTTTTGAAGATAAGGTTCCATGTAAATAAGCACGTTCCTACAGCTTATGAGATCCATTTTACCAAAAGGCGGATCCTTTAAAAAATTATGGACGGCAAATACACACATATCCCGCACGTCTTTATTTACGTGGTAGTTTCAAAAGGTAACTACTGTACCTGTGTTGGAGGCCTCCGATGAAATAACCGTAGAGCCGGATCACATTTACATCATCCCCAGCAACAAGATGCTTGTTGCAAATGACGGCGTGCTCCAACTCACCCCACGGCCGGCGCCAGATAAAAATGTAAGAAACCTACCCATCGATCTTTTCTTTACCTCCCTGGCTGAAGTGCATCAATCGCATTCTATCGGCGTAGTCCTTTCAGGGACCGGCTCCGATGGAACTCAGGGATCAAAAGTTATTAGAGACCATGGAGGTCTGACCTTAGCACAGGATGGAGAGTCCGCCGGGTTTAAAGAAATGCCACAAAATGCTATGGATGCCAGAGTGGTTGACTTTATTCTGTCACCGGAAAACATCCCCGAAAAAATTCTAGAGGTAATCTCACTTATTAAACAAAATGGAGGGGAGGGTCAAATTACCAAGCTAGGTCATGTTGATGAAATCAAACAAATTCTTTCCCTGATCGGGGTCCGTAAAGGCACCGATTTTACCTATTACAAACAAACAACCATAAGCAGACGGATCTATCGAAGAATGGCGCTTACAAAAAACACGGTGGCGTCTGACTATCTAAAATTAGTAAGAGCAGATAAGTCCGAACTGGACCTTTTATATCAGGACCTATTGATCCCTGTAACCACTTTTTTTCGGGACAATACCATTTATGAAACTTTGGTCGGAACGATATTTCCTTTAATAGTAAAAAATAAGGACTCCGCGGGACCGTTCCGTATCTGGGTTGCCGGTTGCAGCACGGGAGAAGAAGCATACTCAATGGCCATTTGTTTTAGAGAATATTTCGGCGCCAATCCGGCAAAGGTACAGATCTTCGCCACCGACCTTAGCGAGCCCGCGATCGCAAAAGCCCGGTCTGGCATATATTCCAAAAATGAATTAGTTGAAGTAGCGCCCCAACGTCTGCAGGACTTTTTTACGAAATCACCGAAAACATTTACCAGAAAAAGAAGTAGTACACAGAATAAACTGGTGAGGAATTTTCTCGGCCATTGGGGAATCGCTTACCTATAAAACTTAGGTATATTATAGGTCTTACATTGTTTGAGAAGTACGAGCACACTCGATACCAAGGTGACCCTAAATGACACAAAGTGGAATAATAATTGGAACGGGATTGTGTAGGTGGCAGTGCAGATACGTAGTTATATTAATCGCCACTCATTAATCGGCTATGCCTTTTGTGCGCCGGCAAAACTGAAAACCATGGAAATGATCGATAGCAAAAGTTTATTCTACACAGTGCATTACATACTTAAACAGATACACTTTATTGACAACCTTGAAAGTTGGCCTGGGACAAAAGAAACTATTCAACATATCACGATTGACGATCAGAAGTTTACGTTAATGGTTATCTTAAAACAGTTGGAAGGTGATTGTATTGAAGGCGTGGTGATATCTGAAACAATGGATCAGGGCTGTCTTATCGATGCAGCCCAGGAACTTGTCAGTGCAGAGCCCAGACCGACTGGATATGAGTTCTTTAAGAAAGACGTTCAGCAATTTTCGGATTTGAATGAAAAAAAGTTTATTCTCACCTTGACACTTAGTGCAGCCGATGAGCCACTTCTATGAGAGGCAGACGTGAGGATTATAGTCTTGGCGACGTCCTCGATTTGATGTTCTAAAGTTTTTTTCGCATACGAACAAAGATAACCCTGCCGAGGCAGGGTTATCTTTTAAAGGTTCCAATTATACTTTAAATCACTCGTCTTCACCTGCAGCGTGTATGTTGACCGCACCTACAGCTACCTCTGTCAATTTTTCGTCCGCTGCTTTTTCTTCTTCAAGCGTTTCTCCCAGCAAAGCAGCTACGTCTTCAAGTCCCAACGTTTCAGCGAAAGTCCGTAGAGTTCCATATGATGCAATTTCGTAGTGTTCAATTTTTTGGCCAGCACTGATAATTCCTGCATCCATCATCGATCCTTCCTCACACTCTTCCATTATCCCTTCGCCTTCTTTGATTAGTCCTTCCATGGCTTCACATTTTTTAGCCACTGGCTTCTTTTCGAGGATCTCAAAAACCTGCTCAACTCTTGTAATTTGTACTTCAGTTTCAGCCAGATGGTTTTCTAAAGCCTCAACTAACTCTGCGGACGTTGAGTTTTTAATCATTTTAGGCAATGCTTTTGTAAGCGCTTTTTCCGCCCAATAGATATCCTTTAGGCTATCCTCAAATAACTTCATCAATTGAGAAGCTTGCATTCCTCCATTTTCAGACTCCGACTTTGAACCGTTGCCCTGATTTGTTTTTTTACCATTACCGTTCCCGGAAGTTTTTTTTGTTGCCATAAGTTTTATGTTTAAGGTTTGTAGTTCCTGTCGAATCCTTCCCATCTACCAGCAAACCAATACTCTAAGATCCGGCACTCGCTGACGCAATGGAGTGATTCGTTCGTTATCCTATATATAATTGTGCCACTTTCTGAAAGTCGGAGTAACATAGTCAGATCTCACCAAACTACCTTCACAGACCGGCATAACACACCATTTTGAAAAATCCCAGTAGAAGTCGCCCACTTCTCGCTTCAAACCCGGAACCCTTTTGCAGAATTTCTACAACAACTATGGCATCGGTTCTACAGCGTTCTTTTGATATACCGCGTTCGCCTTACGGAACACGGCTCGTTTGCCGGCATTCTTTTAGCATTAATCCGAAAGCGAATTGACAGCCATGAAAAAAACGCACTCATTTTTATACAAGAACAGTTTGACAATAGTACTGCTGCTGTTTTTTGCGTTGTCTCTCATCGGGCAGATTTTCTCCGGACTCCAGGAATATAATGACGAACGGGAAGAATATGGACGAGATCCGGTTGCGGTGGGAAAGTACCTAACTACCGGCCATTTTATCCAAACCACGTTCGAAAACTGGGAAAGTGAATTTTTGCAGATGGGTATGTATGTGTTGTTGACCATCGGGTTGCGACAAATCGGATCCAGCGAATCGAAGAAAATGGATAAAAAGGAAGAAGTTGACCGTGAGCCCGATCCGAAGAAGGCCGGCGCTCCATGGCCTGTAAAGAAAGGGGGCTGGATACTGGCGCTGTACAAACATTCTCTTTCGCTTGCATTCATTATTCTGTTCTTATTAAGCTTCTGGCTTCACGCAGTTGGAAGTCTCGAACATTACAACGAAGAGCAACTATTTAAAGGAAAGGCGACCCTAGAAATGAATGAGTTCATTGGCCAGTCACGGTTTTGGTTTGAGTCGTTCCAAAACTGGCAAAGCGAGTTCATAGCTGTTGTGTCGATCGTGTGTCTCTCCATTTACTTCCGCCAAAAAGGTTCGCCGGAATCCAAACCTGTTGACGCCAGTTTCGAGGAGACGGGATCAAGCTAGTGACGGGTGGAATTTACCCGTCGGCATTCTATTGATTTAGAACTTAATGAATGTCATATGGATATAACTATCATCCTTAAAATTGGCGCCTGCCTGCTAACAGCAGTTTGGCTGGCTCCCCAGGTCGTCAAATTATTTATGGAACGTAAAGCTGACCACAGCTCGATCATGATGTTAACGGTGCTGTTAATGGGACTTATATCGTGGATTTACTTCATGATTGGGGACTAAAAATCACACGCCAACGTGCACGGAAAACTTCAAATCTTAAACAGCGTGGGGTTGTGTTCTGAGAGCAATAATGGTGGAAGAAATTACTTTACGTATAAACTAACGATCCGTGCTTTTATTTGACGATAGACCCTCTTTCCCAGACGGCTTTGCTTATATCGAGGATTTTATTACGGGAGAAGAAGAAGAAATGCTATGTCAACTCATCCAATCGATACCGCTTCATACTTTTATCTTCCAGGGCCACGAAGCCAAACGTAAGGTCGCCAGCCTTGGCTATCACTATAATTTTGACCGTAGGTCAATAACAAAGGGTGCAAGTATACCACCCGCCTTCGAACCACTTATTTCGAAAGTGGCTTCAACACTGTCAATTCAACAAGATGCATTTGTTGAAATGCTAATTACCGAATACCCTGTTGGCTCCGTGATCAATTGGCATCGTGACGCGATGGTCTTTGGACTTATTGCTGGAATATCCTTGCTTTCAAATTGCATATTTAAGCTACGGCTGCATGATGAAACGCAACGAAGGGGAAAGACAACGTTAACGTGGGAGGTCAAACGCCGCTCACTATACCTAATGTCAGGTGCCTCCAGGTACGACTGGCAACATGCAATTGCACCCGTAAAAAGCGTTCGCTATTCCCTAACTCTAAGAACGCTAAACATGAACCGGCTCGCACGTCACGATCCCTAATTGTCTTTTAGCTGTGAGTCCCTGACTCACAAACGAGTTTTATCTAGTTGCACGCGCACGTGGGAGAATTAAAGTGGCACAAATGATAACTGATTTTTATACTGGAATAGGTTTGACAATCTGCCTACTTCGGTTGGGTTTTGTCTTAATTAAATGAACAGTCTTACCCCTATATGCACTATGAGAAGCACACAACATCCATCACGCTACTATTCGGGTTTAAGTGGAATACAACTGCCGGTACCAAAATATATGTTCCCGGAAGAACATCAAAGTTCCAGCCGTTTACAGTATTACTCTACTTTTTATAATAGCATTGAAGTCAATAGCACATTTTATAAACTGCCATTAAAAAGAACGTTGGACACATGGAATAAGGCAGTAAGTGTCAATTTCAAGTTTACATTCAAATTCTGGAAGCAGGTTACTCACAATAAAGGCTTACTATTTAACCCGATTGACGTAGAGCAATTTATGGGCATTGTTAACAATATCGGTATTAAGAAAGGTTGTTTGCTTTTACAATTTCCCCCAAGTATAAAAATTCAAAGTATAGATCAAGTAGCACATTTACTGTCCCAAGTACGAGCGTTAGACCCAAACCGCTCTTGGGATATTGCTATGGAGTTCAGGGATAATTCATGGTATGCTGAAGAAGTTTACACGTTAACAGCTTTTTATAAGGCCATCATCGTTATCCATGACAAAGCGGGGAAATCTTCACCATTTTCCCCTGTTATTTCTGATTCAGTGTATGTCCGTTTTCACGGGCCCTCTGGCAATTATAGGGGAAGTTATGAAAAAGCTTTTCTCAGTGAGTATTCATCATACATCAAAGAATGGCTTCTGGATAACAAAACAGTATATGTTTATTTTAATAATACCATGGGTGATGCGTTTAACAACTTGATTACGCTCAATAGCTTCCTTGATGATAGCTAAAAAAATTAAGATATAGATCGTATAGCTTCAGAACCGTTACGTTCGGGTACCCATGTTACTTGCGCCTGAAGTTCTCGACAATTTTTTCTAATTCAATTCCTTTTCCTAGTACTGGTTTGAAAATGTCCCCCTCTTTTTTGATGCGCGCTATTGCATTATTAATAGTGAAGTCTTTCATTTTTAACCCGACTTTAACTTCCGTCCAATGTAATGGCATAGATACAGTCGCACCAGGTTTGGGTCGTACAGAGTAAGCGGACGCAACAGTGGCTTGCGGTCGATTCTGTAGAAAATCTATATACATTTTGCCCTTACGGGCCTGCACAATTCTCTCTATACTAGTGAATCTCGGAAGTTCACGATGAACGAGCGTTGCTATAATACGTGCAAACTCTTTCGACTGTTCGTAAGTATATTTGGCACCTAAAGGGATATAAATATGAATGCCCGTTGAGCCGCTGGTTTTAGGATATGATGCTACGCCCATGTTCTCTAAAATGCCATATGTGACTTGCGCCGCTTCAATTACTTGCTCAAAAGAATTTTTTCCCGGGTCCAGATCGATGATGCACCAATCCGGATGATCCGGAGAATTGACACGACTACTCCACGGATTCATTTCAATACAACCTAAATTTGTCATATATAGTAGACTGGCATCATTTTGAGCCACAAGATATTTCCTTAACCGGTTATCAGCGTCACTTCTATAGTCAAACGTTTCCATCCAAGGCGGTGCTGTTTTCGATACATCCTTAAAATAAAAGCTCTTACCCTCTATGCCATTAGGGTAGCGATTCATTGACTGAGGTCTATCCTTGAGGTAGGGTATAATAAAGGGCGCAACCTGATAATAGTAGTTAAGTAAATCGCGTTTAGTGATCTTTTCTTTCGTCCAATAAAATTTACTGAGGTTCGTGAATTTTAGATCGTGGCCATCAACATTGCGCACCTGAGTTTCATCCGAAGGATTAAGAAAGGTTTTTCTACCGTGATCTACGGTCGGTTTCAAAATTTTAGGATCGTTTTCGTTTGAACGGGATGTAAGGGTTGCCGTTATCGCAGCATCATCCTTTCCAACGTCTTTAGCGTTTTTGTCCATTCTCATCGCTACAAAAGATGGATGACGCATAACGCCATCCGTTGTCATTTCCGCAAAATCAACTTCACATACCAACGTGGGCTTCATCCAAATTACAGATGCGTTTGGTGGATCATGACGGAAGCGGGAAGGTTTATTAATGTCCGGCAGTTCCCTAAAAGGAGATGATTTAGAAATTAGTGGTTTGAATTCCTTCAACATTTCCGTCTGTTGCTTCGAATTGAAGCCGGTGCCAACTTTACCTGTATAGACCAACTCGCCTTTCTCAAAAACGCCTACCAGCAAGGAGCTAAATGCTTTTGATGAGCCGTCATTTTTAGTGTATCCACCAATTACCATTTCCTGGCGCTTGTTGGCCTTTATTTTCAGCCAAAGGTTTGAACGTTCCCCTGGTGTATAAGCGCTGTCCGACTTTTTAGCGATGATCCCTTCAAGCCCAATATTTTTAGCAGCCTCAAAAACTTCGAGTCCATTGTTGCCAAAGTTCTCACTCATTCGTATGAGGCCCTCGGTTGGCACGATATCCCGCAAGAGTGTTCTACGTTCGCTCAGGGGAACTTGCATCAGGTCTTTTCCATTTAACCATAACAAATCAAAGACATAAAAGAATAATTCCCCATCCGCTTCGCTACGCCAGTTTTGGAGTGACGCAAAATTGGCTTTTCCAGTTTTATCTAACACTACTATTTCACCATCGATCACAGCATTTATATCCCATTCTTGAACGGCATTCAGTATAGGATAGAACTTTTCGTTGAATGATTTATCGTTGCGTGACTTCAATTCTACGGATTGGTTGGAGCAAATAGCAATGGTTCGATATCCATCCCATTTAATTTCGAATTGCCAGCCTTCTTTATCGAATGGTTTGTCTACTAATGTTGCCAACATAGGAAGAACTTGAGAAGGCATTTTCGCCCGTGTTCCTTTCGAAATTGTTTTAGTAAGTTTTCTGATACGTTTTACCTTCTGATTTACCTTTTTCGGATCCTTCCCTTTTTTTATAGCGACTACTTGTTTTCCATTTTTTGAAGAGTCGTTTGCGGTTTTTTGAATCTGTGTCAATGTTTTGTTTGAAAGAACAGATTTATCTTTTAATGTTATTTCGTCAGCCGAAGCAAACTTGTCTTTTATCTTAAATAGCAGCCACGTGTTTTCACCCTTGCCTTTTGTGTGTATTAGAGCGTACTCACCCTTTAGTTTAATTCCTTGTAGCACAATATGTAGCTTGCCACTCTTTATACCCTTCAGCAATTCTTTGTCCTGTGTCTTCTTGTCCTTCCCTTCACTATCGACCGGATAGTAGAAGCCTTCGTCCCACACGATGACCGTTCCTGCGCCATAGCCACTTGGGATAATCCCCTCAAAAGTTCTATAGTCGTATGGATGGTCTTCAACCATCATGGCTAGCCTTTTTACCTGAGGATTTGTAGACGGCCCCTTTGGAACCGCCCAACTCTTTAACACTCCTTCGACTTCTAATCTAAAATCATAGTGCAAACGAGTCGCATCATGCTTCTGTATTACAAAGCGCAGCTTGTTGGCGGCAGGGTTGCCACCTGTTGGCTCTGGAGTTTCCTTGAAATCCCTTTTTTGTTTGTATTGAGTTAGTGCCATTTACCTACTTATCAAAAAAATGTGCCAATACTCAGCTTCTTGTGTGCCCTATGCAAATCAAACTAGTTAGCCTTGAAGTAGTGGGTACCGGATTGACCACAAGGGGAAATTGCTCCCCCGGAGATACAAGTTAATAGCGACGTGGATATCAAGAAGCATGATCCATCTTGGCACTATAGTGGCGCATCGCTTTTGAAACAAAAACTAAAACTATGTTTTACCATGTTCAAAATTTAATCAACCCGATAGTTGATGACGAGCCGGATCCATCAGCTGCGAATGCTCTGCAAGAAGGGTTAGGTGGACAATTCGGAGAAATGCGCACAATGATGCAATACCTCTTTCAAAGTTTCAACTTCAGAGGGAAAGCAACACCTTATCTCGACCTTATACAGGGAATTGGGATAGAGGAAATTAGCCACGTGGAACTGATAACGAAAACCATCTCCAAACTGGTAGACGGCGCTCCCGAATATCACGGGAAGAAATTTGAAACGCCGGGCAAGGATGGAGTACCCGTAATGGCCATGGCCAAGGAACAGAAAAACCCACACCATTTTATTGTTGGAGCCCAAGGTGCCCTTCCGGTGGATGCTGCTGGAAATCCCTGGAGTGGGTCATACGTTCATTGCAATGGAAATTTGGTCCTTGACCTTTTGGACAATCTTGTACTTGAATCTACGGGGCGTCTGCAGAAATGCAGGATCTATCAGATGTCTGAAAATAAGACCTTAAGAGCTACAGTCGCTTTTTTGATAGCAAGAGATGAAGCCCATGAAATGGCCTTTGCAAAAGCCTTGGAAACATTGGGCGTCGATTGGAAGACTGTCTTACCGATTCCGAAATTTGATTCCTCACAATATCCTGAAGTGAAAAAATTGATAGATGCCGGGGTAAATCGTGAGCAATATCATTTCAGACTGGA
>DATHIE010000531.1:0-7016 GCA_035316905.1 Chryseolinea sp.
AATACTTTCGTTCACGGCGATCGCTATGTCCTGGTAGAAAAGTATACTATCCTTATTATCCATCTTTCGATAGAGGTCCGCCAACTGACGGCTGGTTTGAAGAATGCGAGGGTTGAGTTTGGCTATCGTAGCGATCTTAAATGCACGTCGCGCATAATAAAGGCTTGAATCGATTTCGTTTCTGAGACTAAACACCGAAGAAAGTTTAGCCAATGTCATGCTTAAGTGGTTGGGAACAACGTCTTTATCGTTGGCAGCAATTTTAAGGGCAGCCTTCCAATAAAAATATGCTGAATCTGGTAGCCCAGTACCGTCGTAATAGTCCCCGAAGGCAATATGATAGAGCATCTTCCAACGCACGGTCATTCGGGAGCCCTCCAGCTGGAGATATTTGGCTGCATCTTTTAAAAATAAACGCGCCGAATCGTACCCTTTAGTTGCAATGTAATTTCTTGCAGCATAGACGAAATATAACGCTCCGTGAGCGTCGGGTGGTAAGTTCTTTAATATGGCAATGGCTCGCTTCAAAGATGTAAGTGACTTCTTGTGATGTTTCAGCTCGTAATAATTCATACCGATACCACCAGCCAAATATGCCTCCAAATCTGCTTTACCGGTGAGTTTATATGCCTGGTATTGCATCCTGAGCCCTCCAACAAAATCTCCCAACAGACGACTCGCTTCACCGGCATTTACCGAGCCTTCGATAATGCCCTTTTCGTATTTCAACCTTCTGGAAGAATCGATAGCCGCCTTCGCGTATTCCAAAGTCGTAGCGGGTTGTTTGAAAAAGTAACTGCCCGCCAATTGTATTAATACATTCACTGCCGTAGTACCGTTTTCGTTTTTCAATACGGTTCGCAGCGAGTCTTCGTTCATTGGTATCATCCATTGGCCCGGCAATTCAGTTACCAACAACATTAACGACACAACAAGGAAAGTATATTTCATGCAAGCTTGTTTGCTTAAATGGATAGCTGAATGATAAACTCGGCTCCCTCCCCTTCTTTCGAACTCACAACGTTTGTCTCAGTCAATACAATGATGACTTCCACCAACGACTTTATTATATGTCCTATTTAACCTACATCGCACCTAGACGGGTAATTGAATAATGAATTCCGAACCCTCTCTTTGCTTTGAACTCACGTCCAGCGTCCCACCATGGGCTTTTATAATATCATAACTCAAACTCAGCCCCAGTCCGGTCCCTTGACCTGTTGGTTTCGTGGTGAAGAAAGGTTGGAATATTTTTTCTTTGATGTCATCTGGTATGCCGCTGCCGTTATCCTTCACACGGATCTCAATCTTATTACCAAGATTTCTTGTGCTCACAACAACTGTCGGTTCATATTTTTCATCCGCCATAGCTTTGGCGACGGCGGATTCACTAACGGCATGAAATGCGTTGTTGAGTAAATTCAAAATAACACGTCCTAAGTCTTGTGTCACCACATTTACTGATGGAATTGACGCGTCAAAATCTGTTTTAAACCCTGCGTTAAACGATTTATCTTTTGCGCGATAGCCGTGATAGGTGAGTCGCATGTATTCGTCGCAAAGGGCATTGATGTCAGTGGGTTCTTTTTGTCCGGAACTGAAACGACTATGCTGCAGCATACTTTTGACGATCCCGTCCGCCCTTTTGCCGTGATGGATGATCTTTTCCTCGTTCTTCTTAATACTGTCGGCAATCTCCTCCGCCGACTGTCGATTACCGGATGCTAACTCCTTTTTCAGATCATCGATCAGCTCAACATTCACTTCTGAAAAATTATTGACAAAGTTCAAGGGGTTTTGGATTTCATGAGCGATACCCGCGGTAAGTTCTCCAAGACTCGCCATCTTCTCAGATTGAATAAGCTGCGACTGCGTCGCTTTGAGATCATTCAGCGCTTTTTCAGCTTTATCTTTCTGAACATCCGTTTCCTTCTTCTGAATTTGAAGCAAAGCGTACGCTTTCTGTTTATGCTGATTGTTTCTCCATAGGAAAAAAATAGCCACTAAAAACAATGACAAACCAGCAAGGAGTGAATAAATCTGTTGTTTGCTTTTTAACTCTTTCTGCTCTTCTAATATTTCACGTTGTCGCAATTGTTCATTGAAAGTCAGGTTTTCTAATTGCCTCATTTTCTCCTGACTAAACAAACTATCCTTTGCTGCTACCATCACCCGCTGATAGTAGAAAGCACTATCCGTATTTCGTTTGGTGTACAATTCCGACAAAAGTGAAGCCGCATCAAGCGCCTTTGGTGACAAGGATCCCTTTTGCGCTAACACCATTGCTTTTTTGGCGTAATGAATGGCTGAGTCAATCTGATGCATTGCGTTGAAGACCGACGCAATTCCAATGTAACCATCAACCATATCCAGTGTTACATTTTGCGCAAGGGCTACACCTCTGCGGTAATAAAATAAAGAGGAATCATATCTGTCAGATTTTGAATAAATACGCGCGAGGTACAAATAAGGAATGCTCCAGTGAATCTTGTCCTGAACATCTTCGTCATATGATTTTCGTATATAATAGAGAGCGGAGTCAATTTTACCCAGGTGGTAATACGCTTCACCGGTGAAACCATAAGCCGTCTTCGGCTGAAAAAACAATACCTCAAAATCAAGCCCGTCGGGAACTTCGCGTTTTAGATATTTCAGCAAAAGCTTGTCCATAGTCAACGCATTTTGATAGTCACCTGAATAGAAATACGTAGTAGCCAATGCAAAAATAGCACTAGCTACAAGCTGCTCATTCCCCGATTGTTCTGCCATTGCAAGGGCCTTCAAACTCAGGTCAAGCGCTTTTGCAAAATTACCTTTCACGCAAAGAGCCTCCGACAACGGCGATGTGATATAGATCTCGTGTTCTTTCAAATTAAATTCCTGGGCTAAGTGTAGCCCAAGAAGTCCATAATGAATTGCGGAATCTGGTTTACTCCATGGTTACTCCCAACAAAGGCCTATCAGTATTTCTGTTTTTTCTCTTGGATCGTCAGTTAGCGACAATTCGTGTATAAGACTGTCGATGACATGTTGCTTTTGTGCGCCCGCAACGGGTGCCATTAGAACACAAAAAAGAATCAACCCGCTCTGTTTCATTTGGTGCAAGGAATGATTATGACAAATGCACAACCCTCACCCTGTTTTGTCTCAACTTTCAACTCACCACCATGCAATTTGGTGACGATATCATATGCCAGGGAAAGCCCCAGCCCCGTTCCCTGGCCCGTTGGCTTCGTTGTAAAGAATGGTTGGAAGATTTTTTCCGTGATGGATGCAGGAATACCGGGACCGTTGTCGCCTACCTGTATTTCAATTCTGTCACCCAACCTTTTCGTTGAAACCCTGACGGTCGGCACATATCCCTGAGTAAGTCTTTTATTCTCTTCACCCACTGCATAAAACGCATTGTTAATCAGGTTGAGAATTACCCGGCCGATATCCTGAGGCACAACATTTACCTTTGGAAGTGATGGGTCAAAATCGGTCTCAAACTTTGCGTTAAAGGACTTGTCCTTGGCACGGTAACCGTGATAAGCCAACCGCAGATATTCATCACAAAGAAAGTTGAGATCCGTCGGTTCCTTCTGTCCGCTGCCAGCTCTTGAATGTTGCAGCATACCCTTCACTATTCCATCGGCGCGTTTTCCGTGGTGAGTGATTTTTTCAAGATTTTGTTTTATACTTTCAGCCAGCTCGTTTGCGGCTTGTACGTTACCGGCAGCCAATTCGGTTTTCATTTCTTCAATAAGCTCGTTGCTGACCTCAGAAAAATTGTTTACGAAGTTTAGCGGATTCTGAATTTCATGAGCAATTCCTGCAGTGAGTTCACCAAGTGAAGCCATTTTTTCTGATTGCACCAGTTGCTGCTGCGCTTGTTTCAAATCAACCAGCGTTCTGTCGACTTGTTGTTTGGCCGATTCCAGTTTGTTAAAGTCGTCGTAGCGCGCATAAGCTGTGGCAAATGCATCAGCAAGTGATTGCAGAAGGTTCAGTTCTTCGTTCTTCATCTGAGCCAGATTACCCACATAGAGCATTCCTTGCGCGAAGGGCAAGACGTGCAGATAAAATCCTTCTTTTGGAAGGGTGTCGATATATTGCTGGGATGAAGAGAATATTCCCAAACCTACCAATATGTCCGCAACCTCCTTCTTCGCCAACTCATCCCAATAATCCAGGAATATTTTTTTGTCTAGCCAATGCTTTACGATACCACCCAAACGGCCGGGAACGTCAAATGGCAATTGGAACACGGCAATGGCTTTTCCCTCTGGTGTCGAAAGAAAGGTATGAACGACATGGTTTGGTTCATCCATTATAAATACACCACACCGGATAAATGGAATGCCTATGGTGTTAAGCTCTCTCCATATTAATGGGGTGATTCGGTCGAGGTCTTCAACGGTACGCATAGATGCAATCTCTGCGCGTACTCTGTCTAGCGATGCCTGACAAACGGCCTTATTGGCATGAACTTCTGCTTTTTGCAGATCCAGAAAGCGAACGTACGCCTGCTCAAAGACCCTGGCAAAACGTTTTAGTAACTCAATGTCTCCAGCAGACATTATTTGTTTGGACCAGCTATCCACGCTAAGCAACGAGTTTCTTTCCGGAATGAAAGTGGCCGTGTAACTGCCCGCTTCGAATACCCTCTTTCTTTCCTCTTCAGGTATCCTTTTTTCATCGTTATGTTTGCTGGTATAGCTGAATAGTTTGTTCTTCTCTTCAGAAGAATAGTGTTTATTAACTATAGGGTCTCCGGTATCCTTTGCTTTCCAAATATCCTGCATGATAGAATTGTGAGAAAAATCACTCTCATCATAGGGTAGGTAATTGCAAACAGGTGCCACGCGACCGTTGGTCACCCACAAAGATGTATCTCTTGATCCCTCCGAGAACAAGAAAAGACCGGCGCCGCCATCGAACGGCAAGTCCAGTTCTTTTAATTTTTCGAATAAAATTGCGATAACATCGTTGAGTTCATCCGACTGATGCATTCCCAGGGAACGACTTCGTATCTTCTCCAATGCGGCCTCGATAGTTGATTCCCTTGCTTGTGCTTCCGCTTTTTGAAGGTCGAGGAAACGGATGTAAGCTTGTTCAAAGACTCTGGTCACGCGTTTGAGGACTGCGACATCACTCTCCGAAAACTGTTGCTCGGTCCAGCTATTCGCACCGAGCAAACAATTCTTTTCAGCTATGAGTGTAACGGTATAATTTTTTGCATTGAGGGGGACCTCTCTTGCTTTGATGGGAAGTTTTGAGTTATCGTTGTGTTTGTATACGTAGTTGAAGAATCTATTCTTGTCTTCAAAAGAATAGCGCTTGTTTACGATGGACTCACCTTTTTCCTTTGCACTCCACAAATCCAGGATGATGGGATTGCCTGTGAACTCGTCCGCATCATATGGAAGATCACAAATGATAGCTCCGGCCAACTCCGGGGCAGCCACATACAATAGCGAGGCTCTTGATTCATCTGAAAACAAATGAATAGCCGCTCCGCCATCGAATACCAACCCTAGGTCCTTTAATTTTTCAAAAAGGATGACAACCACATCGAGGATCTCTTCTGATTTGTGCATTCCCAACGAACGGCTCCTGATTTTTTCCAACGCAGCTTCAATGGTTGCCTCCCGTGCCTGTGCTTCCGCCTGTTTCAAATCGGCGAACCTCCGGTAGGCCAAACCAAATACATTGGCGAAACGGCGTAATAAAACTCGCGAATCTTCATTGGGTTGAGCCAGTGTAACCATCAACAACGATCCGCCTTGAAAATCTGCAAATGACCAAAAGGCCTGAAAATCGTAATCATACGACGATCCCCGCACTAAAGCGAAAGCCTCAGGCAACGCGGTCTTCATGAAATCCATCCATCGTTCCAACTTTTCTCCTGCATTCACCAGTACATAGTCTTTTCGATCAGCAGCATAGGCTTCCATCGCCTCCTCGATAATCGCCAGCCCTCGTTTTGGAACGTCTATGTTGAATTCCCTGATCTCATCATCGCGATCAGGGGGACGTATTGCAGCCCACGCCCGAATGACATCTGAAGACTCGTCATTCAAATGGATAACGCAAGTATCAAGATCCTTCTGTCCAAGAAATCCCATCTGCGTTCTCAGCTCGTGAACTACATCCGCCAACTGTTGGGCCGTATGCATTGCCATTGCTTTTGACCTGACGCGTTCCAGGGCAGCCTCAATCTGTGCTTCACGTGCCTGTGCTTCCGCTTTTTGAAGATCGAGGAAACGGGTGTAGGATTGTTCAAAGACAGCAGCAAAGCGTTTGAGGATATTGTTTTGTTCTTCGTTGTATGGTTTAAGGAAGTAATTGCCCAGTAGCAGCATGATCTGCGGCATGAAGACGATCGACCGGGCATATCCTCTGTTCAGAAGGAAATTTTTGACTTCGTCAGTAAGATCCGGCCATGCATCATGTGCCAACATATGCTCAATCCATTCACGGTTCTCAGCAACGGTAAGGGTATCTGCATGGAACTTTGCACCCTGGGCCATTGCGCTCTTTACCCGCTCGAACATGGGATTGTTCAGGTAGGGTACACTAATTTCGTGGGCTTGCTGTGCATTCTCCATGCAGAACCAAAACTTGTAATCGTGCATTTCGCTGTTCCGGGCGAAGCTTACCACATCGAACCGGAAACCAAGGTGCGTCAACTGTTGTGAAACCACTACGATCACGTCAAGCAACTCCTCACTTTTGTGCATCGCCATCGTCTTGGCGCGAACGCGTTCCAGTGCAGCCTCAATCTGTGACTCACGCGCCTGCTCTTCTGCTTTTTGCAGATCAAGAAAACGAACGTAGGCCTGCTCGAAAACTTTGGCGGCCCTTATGAGCACTTTAATACTTTCCCCGCTATAAAATTGTCCGTTCCAACTATCCGCAAATACGGAGGAATTTTTTTCCGTAATCAGACAGACGATGTGGCCGTTGGGTGGATTAATAACATTTTGCCTGATAATGTCCCGATCGAATTCAGATATTGTTGCTACGTCATT
>DATHIE010000532.1:0-6493 GCA_035316905.1 Chryseolinea sp.
AAGATCTGCGAAGAGATATTGTAGGGAAAGTTGCCTATGATGGCGAACTTGTCTGAAAAGATCGTTGGTATATCCGCCTCCAGAAAATCGCCTTCGATGACATCCAGTGCCGGATAGTGTGTTTTCAGATACGACACAGAATCCCGGTCTATCTCTATCACCTTCAAACTAATGCCCTTAAGCTCCAACAAAAATTTAGTGAGCACTCCCATTCCGGGGCCGATCTCCAGGACGCTCTTTGTTTCCTCTGTCACTACTAATGACCCGACAATTCGCCGCGCGATCGATTGGTCATGGAGAAAGTGTTGCCCTAAAAACTTCTTCGGCCGTACCTTTGTCGTTCGTTCCATACACGTACATCCTCCACAATCTACAAGGAACAAATAGATATTTTCACTAAATCGCTAAGAATTGATTCGAATCCAATGACGCAAACAAATAAACCTCGTATCGGTATAACAATAGGTGACCTTAATGGTGTTGGTCCTGAAGTGGTGATGAAAGCTTTAGCAGATAACAGACTCCATAACATCGTCACCCCAGTAATCTATGGCTCAGCCAAAGTTATTTCCTTCTACAAGAAGCTCCTTAATATCGAGGAGTTCAACTACACACAGGTCCGTAACAAAGGACAATTTGCCCCAAAGAGTATAAACGTTGTTAATTGTTGGGAAGATAATTTTGAGATTACTCCCGGAAAAGCTTCCAAGCAGAGCGGAAAGGCTTCCTTCATTGCATTAAAGCAAGCATGTGAAGAACTCAAAGAAGGTGTAATCGATGCGTTAGTGACAGCACCGATCGACAAGCACTCAATTCACAGCGATGAATTTCCCTTCAAGGGACACACGGAATATCTTACACAGTTCTTTGGAGTCTCCGACAGCCTTATGTTTATGGTTAGCGATACGGTGCGTGTAGGCCTCGTTACTGAACATATTGGTGTAAAAGACATTGCGTCGTCAGTCACACGTGAGAGGATCGAAGTCAAGTTAAAGATCATGGAAAATTCACTTCGCAAAGACTTTGGAATTGCTAAACCAAGGATCGCTGTGCTGGGTCTTAATCCGCACGCTGGTGACTTGGGTCTTATCGGCCAGGAAGATGAGCAGGTTGTCAGACCTTTGATTGCAGACTTGAAAGGCAAAGGGAAGCTGGTTTATGGACCGTTCGCGGCCGATGGATTTTTTGCTACTGGAAATCATTCGAAGTACGATGGTATCTTGGCGATGTATCACGATCAGGGCCTCATTCCTTTTAAGCTCATCGCTTTTGAGGAGGGGATCAACTATACGGCTGGACTTCCTATCGTCAGAACCTCACCCGATCATGGCACCGGTTATGGACTCGCGGGTAAGAATACGGCCAACGAGGGTTCACTTCGGTCCGCCATCTACCGGGCGGCAGACATTTTTAAGAATAGAATCGAACCTTCCACAGAAAAATAGGTTTAATGGACTATAACCCCGATTTCCGGGGAATGTCTGGTCGTTATATTTCGGTTATATTTGAACACTTCAATCGTTAGTTGAGATGGACATCGTCACGAAAAAGCAACTTAATATACTTATACAACTCGCGGAAGCAGATAAACACTTCGCCAAAATCGAACGCGAAATGATATTTAAGATCGCTCGCGACAGGAAATTTCCTGAAGAAGAGGTTAACGACCTGATCCGTAACCCGCAACCAATTGACTCTCTGGGAGCACTTTCCATGGATCAGAAGTTCGAATACCTTATGTCAAGCATTGAACTCGTGTTTGCCGATCAGAACGTTTTTGAAAGCGAAGTGATCTTCTGTAAAAACATTGCCATCAAATTGGGCTTCAAAAAGGGCATTATCGACTATTTTATACAACACTACGGTAGCAAGACGGCCCAGGAGTTCAAAGAGGCGGCGATGACCGAATACATCTAGGTATTTTTTGAACCCGGAACTCTCCGGATAGCATTTTCGGGCCTTTTTTCTTCGTTTTTTTACTTTCTGATTAATTCTCATAAATTTGCCGACTAATTTTTAATGCCCGGCAGGGTTTGGCGTTTGGGGGCTTATAGCATCAATATTGTCGGCCTGAGCAACAAGCAGCACCAATTTCACTATGAATTTGGTAACGAGTTCTTCAGGGAATACGGTTCTGACTTGGTTTCGGAAGGGACCTTTGTGGTTGATCTGTTACTTGACAAGCACGAAACGTTCCTGGAAGGGGAATTTAAAATTAAAGGTAGTGCCAGGCTGATCTGCGACAGAAGCCTCGAAGCTTTCGACTTTCCAATTGACATCACGAGAAAGATCGTGTTCAAATATGGAGATCGGGACGAGGAGGTAACGGATGAGATCATAATCATCCATCGCGAAACGGCTAAGCTCGAGCTCGGACAATATATATATGAGTTCATTGCGCTGACGATACCTCTGAAAAAGCTTCATCCAAAGTTCAAGGATGAGGAAGAAGAAGAGGAGGAAGATCTTTTAAACGGAAAGATCGTGTATTCGTCCGAAGCGGAAGGGGATGAAAATAAGAATGAAAATGAGGTTGATCCTCGTTGGAATATTTTGAAGAAATTAAAATAAACAGTTTTAGCTATGCCGAATCCAAAACGAAAACTTTCGAAAACCCGCAGAGATAAAAGAAGGACACATTACAAAGCAACTGCCAAGCAGTTAGTTGTATGTCCGACAACGGGCGAACATCATCTTCCGCATCGTGCCTTCTGGCATGAGGGTAAACTTTACTATCACGGTAAGGTGGTGATGGAAAAAGAAGTCCTGGCATAACGCTTCATGAATCCAGTTCCCTCTAAACTGAAATTTGCAGTAGCAACCTCAAAATTCGATGTGAGCGAGGGGACCGCGGACTATAAATGCATGCTGTAGGTGAAATATGTCATAATGCTCGGTGTTTTTGCGCCGGGCATTTCTTTTTTATATAGCTAACCATCGTCCAACGACCACACAATTAAAGTTAAGATTACTATGACCAAGATCAGAGCTGCCATTACGGGTGTAGGTGGATATGTTCCCGATTATGTACTGACAAACCAGGAGCTCGAAACAATGGTGGATACTTCCGACGAATGGATCACCTCACGGACCGGAATTAAAGAAAGAAGAATTCTTAAAGGTGAGAACCAGGGCGTTTCCGTGTTGGGTATCAATGCAGTGCAGGAGATGATCAAAAAAACAAAGCTTGATCCCAAAGAAATTGACCTACTCATATTCGCGACAGTTACAGCAGACATGACTTTTCCGGCAACAGCGAACATTGTTGCCACGGCTGTGGGAGCTGTCAATGCATTCAGCTATGATATAAGTGCTGCCTGCTCAGGGTTTCTCTTCGCGCTTACTACAGGCGCAAGTTTTATCGAATCAGGTATGTATAAGAAAGTCGTTGTTGTCGGTGGTGATAAGATGTCGGCAATCATGGACTATACGGACCGGACTACTTGCATCATTTTCGGCGACGGTGCCGGTTGTGTACTTCTCGAACCTGCAACCGAAAATGTCGGTATTATAGATTCGATCCTCAAGAGCGACGGTGGAGGTGAAAGCTATCTGCATATGAAAGCCGGAGGCAGCCGGATTCCTGCGTCGCATGCAACAGTGGACGCTCGCCAGCACTTCGTTTACCAGGAAGGTTCTGCGGTATTCAAATTTGCCGTAACAAATATGGCAGAGGTATCGGGACAAATCGCTGAACGCAACAATCTCAATGCGAACAACGTCGATTGGTTGGTTCCTCATCAGGCTAACAAAAGAATAATTGATGCAACTGCCAGCCGCATCGGAATAACAGAAGATAAGATCATGATGAACATAGAACGGTATGGCAATACGACCGCGGGCACTATTCCGCTTCTGTTGTGGGACTATGAGAAAAAACTGAAAAAAGGAGACAACTTGCTCCTTGCCGCATTTGGGGGCGGATTTACCTGGGGTGCTGTATACGTAAAGTGGGCCTATAACAGCTGATCCTCTCCTTCTCAGCTGACTACCAAACGTGATTCTTGCAATTAATTAATGTATTTGTAACTTAAAGACTAATTTTTTTATGGCGACTGTTTCGGATTTAAGCAAGGGGAATTTTATACGTTACAACGGAGAGATAATGCAAGTCGAAGAGTTGCAACATCGTACGCCTGGAAACCTCAGGGCTTTTTATCAGATAAAGATGCGCAATGTTAGAAACGGAAAGATTGCTGAAAACCGTTTCAGGCCTGGAGATGAGATCGAGATATTGCGCGTAGAAACAAAAGAATATCAATACCTGTATCAGGATGGTAATAGCCTCGTATGTATGGATAACGATACCTTCGATCAGGTCTACATCGACAAACGTCTTCTTGGTGACTCGGCAAATTATATAAAAGAAGGCGTTACGCTTCTCATCGCGTTTGAAAACGGTGAAAGTGCAATAACTGCTTCTCCTCCGACTCATGTTGTTATGGAGGTTCAGTATACCGAACCTGGTATGCAGGGCGATACAGCAACTCGTACATTAAAGCCGGCAAAGTTGGAAAACGGAACAGAGATCAGGGTACCATTATTCGTAAATACCGGCGACAAAATAAAAATACATACGTCGACAGGCGAGTACGTTGAACGTGTTAAAGAATAACGTCCTATCATGAGCAAATCCAAATCGTCAAAACCCGCAGCCAAGAAGGATAATAACAATTCCCTGGCTATATTAGATACTGGAGCATCAAACCAATCTGCAATGAAAACGTCAGAAATAAGAGACCTAATTGACTTCATCTCCAAATCAGGTTTGAACGAGGTGAACATTGAAACCAAAGAACTTAAGCTAAGCGTAAAACGCGAGCCTGATCAAAAAGTATTTAAATCGACCCCTGTCCCGGTCGTTGCTCAGGCAGCGCCAGTAGCGGCGGCGATAGCCCAAACTGCGGCCGCTGTTCCTAAATCAGATACCCCGTCAGCTCCAGCTGTATCCCTGACAAAAACAGTCGAAATAAAATCGCCGATGATCGGTACCTTCTACCGCTCCGGAAATCCTGACACACCGCCATTCGCTTCGGTCGGTGATAAGATCACCAAAGGTCAGCCGGTATGTATAATCGAGGCGATGAAGTTGTTTAATGAAATTGAATCCGAAGTCTCCGGCACAATCGTGAAAGTGATGGTGGAAAATGCGTCGCCGGTTGAATACGATCAGGTATTGTTTGTTGTTGAACCTGACTGATCTGCTTGTCTTTTGCTATCGGCCTAGCCATCTCTTTCATATAAACTCATAGCAGTGTTTAAAAAAATATTAATTGCAAATCGCGGTGAAATTGCATTACGGGTTATCCGGACTTGCCGTGAAATGGGCATCAAAACAGTCGCTGTTTATTCGACAGCTGATCGCGAAAGTCTCCATGTTCGTTTTGCCGATGAGGCGGTATGTATCGGTGATGCACCTAGCAAAGATTCATATCTAAACATACCCCGGATTATTTCCGCAGCAGAAATTACCAACGCTGACGCTATTCACCCAGGATACGGTTTCTTATCCGAGCGCGCGGAATTCTCAGCAATATGCCATGAATACGGCATTAAGTTTATCGGCCCCACGCCAGCCATGATTGATGCCATGGGCGATAAATCGACAGCGAAGGATACGATGAAAAAAGCAGGCGTTCCAACAATTCCTGGTTCTGAGGGATTGCTTGAATCCATTGAGCAAGGAATAACTCTCGCGAAAGATATCGGTTATCCTGTTATCGTGAAGGCTACTGCGGGCGGCGGAGGAAAGGGAATGCGCATCATCAACAACGAGTCTGAATTCAAAAAGGCATGGGACGATGCAAAACGCGAGGCAAGTGCGTCTTTCGGCAACGATGGTTTGTATCTTGAAAAATTTGTTGAAGAGCCACGTCATATTGAAATCCAGATTGTCGGTGATCAATATGGAAAGGTATGTCACCTCTCAGAACGCGATTGTTCCATTCAGCGGAGGCATCAGAAACTTGTTGAAGAAACTCCTTCACCCGTCGTTAGTCAGGAGTTACGCGAAAAAATGGGCGAGGCTGCTGTCAATGGAGCAAAGGCGATCAACTTCGAAGGCGCAGGAACAATAGAATTTCTCGTTGACAAACACAGCAAGTTCTACTTCATGGAAATGAATACGCGTATCCAGGTGGAACATCCAATTACAGAAGAAGTCACAGATTATGATCTTATAAAAGAGCAGATCAAGGTTGCGGCGGGTGTGCCTATATCAGGTACTAACTATTTTCCAAAAATGTTTGCCATGGAATGTAGGATCAATGCCGAGGATCCCGCAAATGGTTTTCGTCCTTCACCGGGTAAGATCACCAATCTTCATATGCCCGGCGGCCATGGAGTACGAATTGATAGCCACGTCTATGCTGGATATACCATACCTCCTAACTACGATTCAATGATTGCCAAACTGATTTGTACTGGGCAGTCACGGGAGGAAGTCATCACAAGAATGAAGCGCGCTTTGCAGGAGTTTGTTATTGAAGGTATC
>DATHIE010000533.1:0-3067 GCA_035316905.1 Chryseolinea sp.
ACTATGAATCTCTTTTCAATGGGTTGATTGATCGGCGTAGCGTAGTCATAGAACGAGATGCCAAAATATCCTGCGCGAGGGTCAAATTTTCTCGGCTTGTAGTTGTTGTCCGGCAACTGAACAAATGAATGATGTTGTCTGACCGTTACAATTGAAGGCGTCGGGGTTACACTTTGAATAAATGCACCGGTCCCATCTCCGGTAAATGTCAGTGTCACTTCAAATTCAGAATTTTGCGGGAAGTTCTTGATCCTGGGTGCGTAGAATGCCGAACGGGATTTGTCCAGGGAGTAATTTCCCTGTTTAGTTGAACGTAATGTGTCTATAACTTCATGCATATCCTGCAGGAAGAAGTTTGAAGCGTCAACCAATACCTTCCCTGCGTCTTCAGCCTCCACGTTAAAACCCCATAATACAGATTGCGCGAACGCTTCCTGTACGGCACGCTTTTCGTCTGGATTGTCAGAGATTGCACGGTATCTATAGTTAGGTTCCACCATCAATACCTTTGGCCCCCTCCTTTCAAATTTTACGATCCGCTCACCTCCCAACTGCCCGCGATCAAGTCCAATATCGTTGGAACCAACGCCTGCGGTAAGGGAGTTTATATACAAGAACTCGGAGTCAAATTTATCGATCAACAAAAGGACCTTGTCCTGCTTCACGTCGTAGTAGAACTCAAAAAAGCCGGCGAAGACCTGCATTCCTGCGACTTTGGTTTGAATAACATTCTGGGCAGGAGGATCAGAAGCAGTGACTTCTTTTTTGCGTTGTCCAAATGCAACATTCATCACCAACAATGGAACAATAAACAGAACCTTCTTCATAGGGTATAAGCTTAGGGTCCTAAGCTATGAAGAAATGTCCGGACAATAAATCGCAAATTTTACGGACGGAATATGAGCGGCGTCAGTTATTCTGCAGAGAATTGTAATACTTACAGATCAACACTAGGTCTTCCTCCTTTTTGATGGACAATCCATTGGAATCCATGTAGGATTCAACCTCGTCCGCTTTTGATTTGAGCATCTGAAGAAATTTCTTTTTGCTACCTGGAATTACATACGCTGAGTTACCGTCCGCCAGGTAATACGTCGGACTCTTCAGAATCTTATCATCTCGGCTACCGATCGACAAAGTCACATTGTAATCAGCTTTTTTGACAGTGATGTTCATTTTTTTGAACAGTGGCGTATTCCCGTCCACAAGCACCTCATAAAATCCAATCAGAGGAACGCCGTTCACCTTAAACTCCTTTGCATTGACAAAATAATAAGGCTCCGCGCGTGAGGAGTCCATCCACACAAAACTTTTTATCCTTCGGCCCTCCAAAACCTTTATCCCACGAGCGCCCTTAACGTCTAATTCGTCGGCATATATATCATACCGCGCGGGGAACCCCTCAATCAATTTATTCTTGTCGTAAAGTAGAATCACGGATCTTCTCCATTTGGTCGATAAGTAAGTATCGCCAATGACCTTGCCCTCGGGAATAGGGATACCATACATCATTTCGTTGTTTCCTAACCCATTTGAATCTGTCAAACGTTCGATAGTATTCACTGCTCTAACGTTTGAAGGGATCACGCTGCCCTGGCCGTAACTATTTAAAGAAACTATGCTCACCAAAAAAACTATACAGTATCGATTCATATTTCAGACGAATTTAATATCAGACTTACATCGCAATAGTGCATTAGTACTTGTCGGTACATTTTGAAAAATGAAACCAAGCACTGGTAAAGCAATTGTGATGTTGAAAAAATGAAACGCCTTCTATTGAAAGAAGGCGTTTCAAATATGTCATTCTAATTTTGCCATCGTATAGGTGCCCTTTGCAGGGTCGGGTGGTGTTGCAACTCCATCAGATCGCTCATAAGACCACGTAATATTAACAGTTCCATCGCCATTGAGCGTGCCGTCAATTGTAAATGTTCTAAGTGGCCCAGGAAGCGAACCGGCAGTTAATTCGCCCTCGTGTCCTGATATTGTAGTTCCACAAAGATCAACTTTCAACGCGGGGTTTACACGGCCGGGATAATACACGGGCCAGACGCCCCCGGTAACTTCATCGATTGTATAAAGACCTGGTCTGTCCATCGAGACCTCAACAAGTATTTCTTCAACACCTCCGTCAGCTTTGATATCATCCAGTGTAATGGCTACGCCGCCATCAAGGTTTGCGTTCGCTACAGTTACAACATAGAGGCCTTCTTCAAGCTGTTCACCGATACACTTAACGAGGTTAGTTGGAAGCGTTAACGTTGTTGTCTTGGGCGCCGCTTCTCCATCCTGGCTGACCTGACTGTCCGTAACGGTGATGATCAGGTTAAGCACCCTATCGGAGAGATCAGGCAGCGTTGTGCTTGGAGTAAACGTAAACTTGAATGAGCCTGTCTCTTGTCCGATTAGAGCGGAAACAGAAGCATCATCCAACGTAAGTGTACCATTTTCAGGCGCTGAGGACGCAACGCTTACAGCTCCCACTCTTCCAGGTGCATCAATTACAGAAACCGTGTATTCAATCCCTCCTCCATCATATGTTTGATACGCAACGTAAGTGTTTTGATACGCATTTACGGGCACAGTCTCAACTTTTTGATTGCTGCCGCTGGCGCTTAAACGCAACGTTGGCGCATCCAGTTGCCCAGGAGGATTTGCGTCGGTGTAGTCATCGACGCAAGACATTGCTCCCAGCAATAAAAACATTAGTAGTTTATATGTATTCTTCATCTTATTCTATCTTTAACGTGTCGGTCAAGGTTTTTTTACAAAACGAATTGATGCGCTTATGTTGTTATTAGTTTCAAGCCAATTCAACACGAACTTAGTTTGAGGCGTGCTTGTATCAATTACCGCCGGCAGAAAATTACCATTTGGTGGATCGAGGTTAACCACATTCCCGAAGGAGGTGGCAGGCTGTAGAATAGCTTGCCCGCAGATGTCATAAAAATCTGCAGGATACTGAGTGCCACCGTACGGGACGTATAGCTCGACCGTGTGATCAGTCACATGATAGCGGAATGGTTCCGGTCCTGCAAAAGTAACGTCAACGTCAACCGTGTCG
>DATHIE010000534.1:0-9528 GCA_035316905.1 Chryseolinea sp.
ACATGAAGCCCACAAAAGGACATTCACAGGCATACGAGATCATCAGCACATTGGCAAAGCTTCGACCTCAATCGTTGAAGACGAGCCTTACCAAGGCTATAGCTTTTGCATTGAATGCTATACGTCGCAGAAGTGTCGTCATCCTTATATCTGATTTTATTGACGATGGTTATTTGAAAAACCTTAAAGCGCTGGCCCATAGGCATGACCTCGTGGTTATTCACATAAGCGACAAGCGTGAAACCCGCTTACCTAAACTAGGTATTATTCCTATCATCGATAAGGAATCACGACGTACGTTGTGGGTAAATACATCATTTGGAGATTTCCGCGAAAAGATCAGCTCAAGACATGAAGCGCGAAGAGCAGAATTGGAAAAATTCAGCCGGAAACACCAGATCAATTTTATTTCGCTTGATACGGATGAAGATTACGTACCAAAACTTCTCCGGCTCTTCAAAGTCAGAAATCAATCCTTAAAAACCACTTAGTCGCGATGGAATTAAGGTGTCCTAGAGTGCCCCGGATCATGGCAATCGTTCTTCTGTTCTTTTTGGGTAAGGCTAATGCACAGGATGTACTGGTGAGAGGAGGTTTTTTTAAGGATAGCCTCAGAGTTGGAGATCAAACGGGTTATTACCTGGCGGCGGAATATCCGACAAAGTTGAATGTTCTTTTTCCGGATTCAAGTTTTGGCTTTGCACCTTTTGAATACGAAAGCAAAAAATACTTTCCCACTAAAACCACACAGGGACGAAGTTATGACAGCGTAGTCTATTACTTGTCTACATTCGAAATTGACCGCATCCAATCGCTTAGCCTTCCCGTTTTTCAGGTTAATCCGATGGATTGTACCGCCTACCTCACAATGCGTGACACGATTCTGCTATCGGAATTGGTAAAGGATCTGCCCGATACAGTAACCCTGAAAAACCTTCCTCTTAAGGTCAACATAGCTTACGAAGACGTCCCCTACACCTTCAATTATTTAATTGCTGGAATAGTTGCCGGCGTTTTGCTCGTAGTGGCAGCGATAACCTGGATAGTTTTTGGAAAGAGGATCAGGAAACACTTCAGACTTAAACGAATGCAGAAGGCTCACCAAAAATTTATGGAGACATTTAACCTTCAACTTGATTCAGTCAAGTCTGCGTTTTCATCTGTGACAGCGGAAAATGCATTGTCTCATTGGAAAAAATACATGGAACAGCTCGAGGCAAGACCATATACAAAGCTGACGACAAAAGAAACCTTACAAATGGAAAAAAATGAGTCGTTAGGCAGAAATCTCCATGCTATCGACGGAGCAATTTATGGCCACGACACTGCCGTAATTGAATCACTGGAAAGTATCCGGAATTTTGCCGACAAGCGTTTTGTTCAAAAACTGGAAGAGTTAAAGCATGGATAACGAGACCGGCACATTCCTGTCACTTGACTGGTTCGCTCCTTCGACCCTCGGGACTTTTACCTGGGAGAATCCCAGTTTTCTCTACTCGGTAGCCCTTGTACCATTTTTATTTCTGTTCAGGTGGTTTCTGCGACTTAAGTTCAATCAGAAGTTGCCTGTAGCCGTGACCGCCAAAGACCTTCATGTATCGCCGTTAACCCTTATAAGGCTGTTGCCTGAGATCCTGCTTATGCTGGCAATGGCGTTCATTCTAATGGCATTAGCAAGGCCGCAAAAGACAAATGAAAAGGTAGAGCAATGGACGGAAGGAATTGACATCATGATAGGTTTAGATATTTCACAATCTATGCAGATCGAGGATTTTCTTCCCAACCGTCTCGACGCCGCAAAAAGAGTGGCCCGTGATTTTATAACTGGTAGGCTACGGGACAGGATTGGAATAGTTGTATTTTCAGGCGATGCGTTCTCATTAGCGCCGCTGACTACTGATTACGATCTTCTGAAATCCTATTTGGATGAAATAAATTTTGAAATGATAGAAAACAGGGGTACTGCCATAGGCAGCGCTCTTGCTGTCGTAACGAATCGAATGGGTGAATCTGAAACCAAGTCAAAAGTGTGTATCCTTTTGAGCGATGGGGATAATACAGCTGGAAACATAGACCCGATAACAGCGGCAGAATTGGCGGCCGCTTATGGGATTAAGATTTATACAATTGTTGTTGGTAAAGAGGGATTGGTGCCCTACGGTAAAGATTTTTTTGGGCGGCCCAATATGATCGAAAATACAGTTGACGAAACGACCATGCGGAGGATCGCTGAAATCGGCAGCGGCGAATTTTTCAGAGCAACAGATAATCAGGCATTATCACAGGTATTTGCGAGGATTGATCAATTTGAGAAAGCGGAGATAAAGGAAACGCGTTTCAAGGATACTTCTGATTACTATTTTGTATATCTCCAGTGGGCCCTGCTTTTCTTTCTGCTTTGGCTTCTTCTGAAATCCACCTTTATGTCAAACGTTCTGCAGGATTAGTGCGGAATATTGTCGGGAAAGAAGATCAACTTGCCTGCAAAAACCACAAGGACCAGACCTAATACAATGTTCATCATCCGGATAAACCTGGGCGTGATTAGCACCCTGAGCTTGTCGGCAAGTTTTGCCTTGATAATATCCGTCGTAAACACCGTGCATACAATAGCACTGAAAAAGATGAACACATCATTTGAAGAATTGTACCCCAGCCTTGTCGCTGCCAAGCTTACAGTGGCGATCCAAAAAAACAACACCATTGGACTGAGTCCATTGATAATAAAACCTTTCGCCAGCAGCTTGAACCAACTGCGCGTGTGGATCTTTTCGGGATCATAGTGAGAAAGCCGTTTGCTTTTAATAAAGAGGTAATAAATACCAAATGCCATCAAGACACCTCCACCACCATAGGCCAGGTAATGGCGGAAATTCTCACGTTCAATAAATTGAACAAGACCAAAATAAGAGACAAGAATATAAAGTGTGTCACTCAATGAAACACCAACAGCAACAAAGAAGCCGCTCCAAAATCCTCTTTCAATGCTGGTTTGAATTATCGTAAAAAATACGGGCCCGACAAGAAAGGCCAGCACAATGCCTGAAACAATTCCGTTAAGGACGATATCCATTCGTATGGTTTTCCAGGAAACTTTTCCAATCTTCTAACTGGGCATTTTTCATGACTCTTGGAAATTTATTTTGACCCCCAACTTTTCCTTTCGACTCCATCCATGCATAAAACGTTTTTACGGGAACAACATCCACGAATATCTCCTTCAGTGCGGCGCTGCGTTCGACAGCGTAGTCATCATTAAGCGCCTTCAGGTGTTCATCGATCTTTTCCTTTAATTGTTTGTGATCGACCTTGTCGTCGGTCCCTACAAACCAATGGTGAGCAAACAACGATTCATAAGGTATTCCTGCCACAACGAATTCGGGAATAGTAATGTTAAAATCGTTTGAAACAAGTTCTATTGCCTTGTTCATATTGTCGACTGAAAGGTGCTCTCCACAGAGGCTGAGGAAATGTTTGGTCCTTCCTGTAATTACTATTTCTGCTTCTTCCAGAGAAGTGAACTTTATGACGTCGCCGATAATATACCTCCAGGCGCCAGCACACGATGATAGCAAGATCGCATATTCTTTCCCCTCCTCCACTTCATTGATCAACAATGACTCGGCATTAGGATTGATCTCACCATTTGCGTCAAAGTTCTTTTCGTCAAATGGCACAAACTCGTAAAAGATCCCATTATTCAGTACCAGGCGCATAGAGCGACGGTTAGGATAAGCCTGGAATGCAACAAACCCTTCCGACGCGAGATACGTCTCGATATAATTAATAGGCCTCCCCAACAACTTTTCAAAACCTTTCCTGTATGGATCAAAAGAGACACCTCCATGAACATAGACCTCGAGGTTTGGCCATAATTCATGAATATGCTTTAACCGATGGTATTTGATTATTTTTTCCATGAGGATCTGTATCCATGCGGGCACTCCAACAATGATACCGATATCCCACTCCCATGCTTTTTTCGCGATCTCGTCGAGCTTAGCATCCCAGTTGCGCGTCTTTGCAATCTTTTTACCAGGCTTGTAGAAATGCTGAAACCAAAACGGCAACCGTGCAGCCTGGATACCGCTTAAATCTCCTTCAAAATAGCTTCCTCTTTTGTTCAGGTGTGTGCTACCTCCTAACATCAGGATACCTGATTCAAAGATCTCAGGTCTCAGATCGTACTTCGACAACGTCAGGATCTGACGAATGCTCGTCTTCTGGATTGCCTTCGTCATTTCTTTTGTAACAGGAATGTACTTGGACGATGCTTCTGATGTTCCGGAACTCAGTGCGAAATATTTAATCCTCCCGGGCCAACATATGTTGCGTGCTCCCTGGAGTGCAAGTTTCCACCATTCAGAGTGTATCTTATTGTAGGTATGAATGGGTATTTGTTTCTTGAAGCGAGCATAAAATTCCTTGTCTCCTTTTCGAAAGCCATTCAATACATCCGCAAAGTTGTAGTATTTACCAAATTCGGTCTGACTTGCTGTGATCAACAATTCCTTGAGTTCCTTCTTTTGCAGGTCAAACGGTGACGTATATTCCTGCTCAAGCATCTCGCGGAGTCTGATTCCTTTTTTCAGCAATGTCCCGAGGATAGCCATATTTGCGTTAGCTTTGGTGTATTAAGGGCTAAAAATAGGAATGAATATTAAGAATAACCTAAATAATCTTCGCCAAAACTTACCTTCAGGCTGCAGGTTGATCGCTGTAAGCAAGACAAAACCAGTAGAGAAAATAATGGAAGCCTATCAGGAAGGGCATCGTTTGTTCGGGGAAAATAAGGCCCAGGAACTTGTCCCAAAGTATGAGGTTTTACCCAAGGACATTGAGTGGCATATGATAGGGCATCTTCAGTCCAACAAGGTCAAACACATTGCATCGTTCATTAGTATGATCCATTCCGTCGATAGTGTTAAGCTGTTGGAAGAGATCAACAAACAAGCACTTCGCGCAACGAGATGGATAGACTGCCTGCTTCAGGTCCACATCGCAGAAGAAGAATCAAAATTTGGTTTTTCCGCCGAGGAAGTTATTCAATTCATACAGTCTGATGGACCTTCATCGTTAAAAAACGTAAAGGTTTCCGGTCTGATGGGTATGGCAACTCTGACAGAAGATAATGACCAGATCAGAAAGGAATTCAAAGGGTTGAAAAGACTTTTTGAGAAAATTAAAAGCTCAGCTTTGCCTGACAACATAGAAATGAAAGAGCTTTCCATGGGCATGAGCGGGGATTATAACATCGCCATCGAAGAAGGAAGCACGATGATCAGAGTCGGATCAGCAATATTTGGAGAACGCTAAATCAGGCATCCTGATGAATCAACGCAATACCATTTTATCGGGTGGCATATTCGGATGCGCCGCTGTTATGCTGGGGGCATTTGGTGCACATGCGCTCAAGGAAATTCTCGCCGCAACGGGACGGATAGACACTTATGAACTCGCCGTGCGATACCAGTTTTATCATGCGCTGGCCCTGGTGCTTGTAGGCCTGCTGATGGGCCAATTCGGCTCAAAACTGTTAAGATATTCCGGCCTTTCGTTTTTCCTGGGTATTATCCTATTCAGCGGAAGCCTTTACGTGCTGAGTTTTACAGGACAAACCATATTGGGAGCCGTTACCCCGTTTGGTGGATTGTTTTTTATCCTGGGATGGGTGTTCCTGATGATAGGGGTATACAAAAAATAAAGCCCCCCGATAGCAATCGGAGGGCTTATTTTAGGATTGTGCCTTACTGTGGCGTTGTTTTCTTTTCCAGGACATTCGCGGTGAAGGATATCTGCGCGCCATCGGCATTTGATGCATTTGATACCACCGTCACAACCTTGTTCTGACGCCCCATTTTGCCAGCGCTGTTAAACGCAACTGTGAGCTCGCCTTTACCACCGGGAGCAATTGGATCACGAGGCCAGCCCTTAGGTGTTGTACATCCACAGGTCACCTGGACATTGGTAATAATAAGAGGTTCGTTACCAGTATTGGTGAATTTGAAAGTCTCCTCTACTTTATCACCCTGAGACATATCCCCAAAGTCATGCACCTTCTTTTCAAAAGTGATAACGGGACCACTGACTTTTGCTTCCTGGGCATATCCGAGGGCAGCAAGTCCAACCATTACGAACAAGAAAAAATACTTCTTCATACCTTAATTTTTTTTCAAATTTAACCTCTTTACGTCAACAATTCTGCCAGATTTATCAAATTTCTCGGCTTAGCGACTTAGTAATCGATCTTAAATTAGGCTGACGGGTAACCCGATGGATGATGAAATAGGCAAGATTTACGGAAATCGGCTGCGGGTAAGAATCTGTGGTCTGTGCTGGGACGACGATAGACTATTACTGGCTAACCACAGTTCCGTCGCAGGTAAGAATGTATGGCTTCCACCTGGAGGAGGACTGGAGTACGGCGAAACCCTCGACAAGGCCTTAAAACGCGAGTTTTGGGAGGAGACGGGCCTTGAGATCAGGCAGCTTGATTTCGCTTTTGGATGCGAATTCGTCAGGGAACCTCTCCATGCACTGGAGTTATTTTTTAACGTCGTCAAGAACGGAGGAACCCTAAAAACGGGATATGACCCCGAATTACAAATAATTCAGGACGTAAGATTCTTCTCGGAAAACGAGATCAACGGCCTTTCTCAGGACGAATTGCATGGAATATTCAGGATTGCCAGGAACCCAAATGAATTGCGCAAACTGACCGGTTTTTACAGCATTTAATTGGCATTCTGTGAAACCTGCCTTGTGATTTACCCTATAAAATATTTATAATTACACACTTAACCTGTAACAATGAACCTTACAAAACCTTTTCGATGGTATTAAAAAGATCAGGTGCATATCGAATGAGGGCAGGTGGAAACTTGGAATAACTTGCAGACGACTACGCTTAACCATAAGTTAATTCGGAAAATCAAAGACGATCTTTTTGATGAGGAGAATATTGACAAGTATCATCTCTTGATCAACATCGGTACACGAGATTTTCAGCTCTTAGTTATAGAACCGCAAGACAACAAAGTTCTCTTGATGGAGGATTTTGTTTTACCGGGTATCACTTCCAACGAAGAATTACTCCGGATTCTGGATCAGCTGTTCGATAGTCATGCTTTTCTGAAGGCCGGCTTCTGGAAGAAGATTAAAGTGGCTGTCAAGAATCAAAAGTTTATTCAGGTACCAAGCGAGTTGTTTTCAGAAGAATCCACGGCGGAATACCTGAAATTTAACGCTTCCGTTGATGCGTCAACGGAAGAGTGCAGGTCAACCCCAAATCCTAAGGCAAACGCGGTAACAGCATTCGCTATAAACGCCGACTTAAAAAATTGGCTTGAAAGCATTTACCCGAATAACCCTCCTACTTTCACCCATCAATCCGCAGCGCTGATCGAGGGTACGTTACATTATGCAGAAGGGCGGGATGACAATCCCTTATATATTTACGTCGACAGGTTCAAACTTCATATTATGGCATGCGAAGGAGGTAAGCTCCTTTACTATAATCAATTTGCCATAAAGGAATTTTCAGAATACATCAAATACATAATGCTGGTCCTCAAATCACTTGATATGGACCAGAGGTCGAGCCAGATTGTTTTATGGGGTTATATCGGAAAAAACTCTCCGCATTACCATGAGTTTTACAAATACATTAACAATGTGACGTTTGGTGATGAGCCTGAGTATTTGAACTTTGGTTATGTATTCGATGAGGTCCCTGAACACCAATATTTCGATCTGTATAGTATCCACCTGATCGACTAATTAGTAGTATAGCCATTCAGTTATTTATATTGTAACAACCCATTCTGGTTATTTGAGATTACTATGGCAAAGCGAATTGCACTTTTTCCCGGATCGTTTGATCCCTTTACCAAAGGTCATGAGGATATAGTTTTACGTGGGCTTCAACTGTTTGATGAGATCATCATCGCTATCGGCTACAACAGTCAAAAGAGTGTCCGCTATTTCGACATTGATTCAATGATGGGATACATTCAGAACACTTTTCGGGAGTACCCAAACATCAGGATACTTAAATTTTCAGAACTCACAGCGGGGCTTGCTCGCAAGAATGGGGCGCAATTCCTGCTTCGCGGGCTTCGTAACACGACGGATTTTGAGTATGAGAACAGCATCTCCCAGGTGAACCGTCAGCTTTACAAAGAACTGGAATCCGTATTTCTGATTACTACTCCCCAACTTGCCTGGATCAGCTCGTCAATAATCAGGGAAGTTCATAAATACGGTGGCGACGTGTCGCAGTTCCTGCCTTATAAGTTGAACACAAAATAACGATTGCTACTACTTCGGGAATTTTACTTCCACCAGCTCGTAATATTGCTCAAATACGTAAGCGATGGATTTATAAGAGTGTCCTAGTGCGTGATATACTTCTTTGCTGTTCATCCAGCGAGTCTCTTCGATATCTTCTGCCTCTGCGGGACGCATGCGTGTATCATCGATCGCATCCATAATATACCAGCGCGTTTTTTTGATCATCGCTCGCTTATTCATGGTATACGTGTGCCAGGTGGTACAAATCTTTTTACCAACCTTTACGCTAATATTGCACTCTTCCTCTACTTCCCGGACCGCAGCTTGTTTCGTTCTCTCGTTACGTTCCCTTTTTCCCTTTGGAAGGTCCCATTTTTTCATCCTGTAGATCATAAGGAATTTCTCCTTCTTTCTTACAAGGCCTCCTGCCGCCTTTACTACCTTGAACCGGCTTTGCAAGTATTCCTTAATTGCCTCATAATTCTTGACGGTAATAAAAAGTGAAAGCAGGTTTGTCGGGACCCTTGAATCCAGGAACCCCAGCAAAAAGTCGAACTCTACTTCCCCCACATTCTGGACCCAAACGTGATTCAGAAGCCTTGCCTGCGTTAGGGTTTCTAGCGACGCATCAATGATTCTGTTTACCCTTCCCCTATCAGGCTGCTCATCCGCCTGCAGGATGTGAACAGGGACGTCGTTGATAAAAATGACCATGTGTGAAGTTTTTACACCTTAACATTCTACGCAAAAGAGCAAATATTTATCAAGCTGGCAAGGAGATTCAAAGATTTTTAAAAAGTAAAATTGGCCCACTCTTGACATCGAATTGGGAAACAACGCTATCTAAGGAAAGGAATTTAATTTTATCTTTCGAAATATGCCCATAATTAAAACACAGGACGAGATGGCCGGCAAAGTTGCCGGGATGCTTCTACAGATAGAGGCAATCAAGCTAAATACTGAAAAACCATTCATATGGAGTTCCGGATGGAAATCTCCAATTTATTGCGATAACCGGCTTTCTCTTTCATATCCAGAAATTCGTAATTCTATCAGGGACGGGCTGGTGACAGCAATACGTGAAAATTTTTTTACAGTTGAGTCGATTGCAGGAGTCGCGACGGCGGGCATAGCACAAGGAGCGCTTGTCGCCCAGTCATTGGATTTGCCATTCCTTTACGTGCGTCCAAAACCAAAGGATCATGGGATGGAGAATCTTATCGAAGGCAAAGTAGT
>DATHIE010000535.1:0-2933 GCA_035316905.1 Chryseolinea sp.
CGGAGTCGAAAGAATCAGCGGTTATAGGATATACTTTGGCAATGAGAGATCGCCCGGATCAGACTAAAACATTGAAAAGCTTTAAAAAACCTACGCTGTTTCTCGCGGGTGATAAGGACCAGGGAATCCCTGCGGAGTCAATTCATCGGCAGGCCGCGGAATGCCAAAAACCTGAAATTCATGTCCTTTCCAATGTTGCGCACATGGCGATGTTCGAACGACCTGAAGATGCAGCTGCAAAAATCAGCGGCTTTTTAAGTAAAATCTGACCTCTATAGGAACTGGCTACGGGTTATTGGTTCTGAATTTTTATTAATTCTGTATTAAATTACGGCCATTTAACGCGATTTACTCTCTAACCTTGCTAGGTTAAATAGACAGAGGCCTTTATATTTGCTATTGAGAACACAAATAACCAATCCGTAATATGGACGAAATTGTTACACAAAATTTTGATGCTTGGAATGCAATGGCGAAAAACGTTGCGTATGTGGCATGGGTAGTTTCGATTTTAATTGTGATTTATCATGTTATCCGCCTCGCTACGATCAATGATGCGAAAGTGAAATATGATTTCATAAACAGAATGGAGATAAGAACGCTTTGGATTGCAGCGATCATTCTGATTATCGGATGCTGCTTCTACGCCAACTCCAACATTCAAAAATTGAATACTTTGTGGATCTTCGTATTAGGGTTCACAACTTTTGCAATGGGTATGATCGTTGCGCTCATCGTTCAGAACATGCTTAAGTTCTATTACCCGTTCTTTATCGAAAAAAGATTGAAGGCCCTCCGCTACAAGCCACGGGTTTCTCCGAAGACTGGCAAAGCCATGAAGTTGCTGGGTGAATCTGAAGAAGACGCCTACCTCGATGAAGGTATGCAGGCTGAAGAGAATGTGTTCTCTGTCGACTATGATGTTTGGAAAGATGAAGAGACTGGATATGTTAAGATTGAACGTTACTCTGGTCACCTGCACGCATTACAGTGCCCTGAGTGCAACTATCAAACGTTTAAGGTGGTGAGAGAAGAAATTCTAAAACCTGCCACTGTTGCACAAGAAGGTGAGCTTCTGAAACACTATCAGTGCGGTTATTGCGGATACAAAGCGAAGAAAACAGTTGTGCTGAAAGTTTCTCAAAAGTTTGAAGAAGCTTCTGCGGCTACAGCTTAAAATACACTTGATTAAACAACCCAACTAAAAGGCTGCTTCTTAAAGAGGCAGCCTTTAATTTTTTATCGATTTTTTTATCGAGGGACTACTGAAGTCTCTCAATGCGTGTAGCAAAATATTTAGTGTCGCCCCTCCACGGGAAACCCACGTAACGTTTGACAAAGTATAAATTAACCCGCTCGCCGCTAAGTGCGACCGTCTCCAATTCCTTAATAAGATCCTGTTCGTCCTTCTCCACCGAAAAATCGAATGATTCAGCAATGGGACTTGTACCTTTTAAAGCGCCAAAGGTTTCGAGGTTGATCTTTCCTTCATACGTCTTGAACATAACCCCCTTCTGGCTAATCCGGAGGACCTTTCCAGCCATCACACCGTCTTCATAGGTGCCCCAATACAAAAAGCTGAAACCTCCAACGAGAACTATTATTGCTGTAATAATGAAAATCTTGACGATCTTCTTAGTGGTGCGTTTAACCTTTTGTCCAAAACTTTGTGTTTCCATCGTCTTTGTTATTGTATCTAAAGTTAGCATGAAATTGCCACTTTCAGATTAACTTTCTTCGTCAAAGTATATCTTGTAATAATGGCGATTCTTTATTTCGTCGAAGCCCTTTTCAATCAGGTCCCTGTTGCCATGGATGTAGATGTGAAAATTCTTATCAAGCTTTAATACACTTTTGAAAACGCGGGCTTGCCGCTTCACAGCCTGCGCAGATATTTCAAAATTGTTAACAATGTCCTGATCACTCATGAAATGTTTCTCATATTTCCTGAACGATTCTATTACGGTGGGATCTTCCAAAACTTCGGCTTCAAATTCATTCTGATTGAATTGATCCCGTGATTTGAAAAAACTCATTGATTTATTTAAAAGATCGATCTTGTCGGCTTTTGATACACTGAACTCTTCGTCCAGCTGATCGCCGACAAACTGTCGCGTAAGGTTCATGAAGTTGTGAGTGTGATGGAACGCATCCGACCCCACGCTTACACCCAGGAAGTCATTCTTCCAAAAGTGTGCTTCAGACCTGTTGGTGTTATCAACAATAAGAACCTTGTATCCTTCAGCTTCCTGATCGTTTAAAATCAGGCAGCCCTTGTCAAGCTTCCTTATATTAATACCTTCATCATCACTTAATTTAAAGCGGCCCGACTCCTTCTTCAGTTTGAGGTAGGATTCCTTTGTCTCGCATTTAAATAACCCCACCGCATCAAAAGTTTTACGCTCAACAACCACACCGGAGAAATGACCGACAAATAAGTCCCCGGACTTTATGTGATGGTGTTGTGAAACTGCGTACAGATGTTTGGCGAGATCAACAGACCGATCGTGCAACAGGCCGGGGTCAGCGAAAATTTCTTTTATCAAGGGATAGACGAAATTAGGACTCGCATCTTCCTTATCGATATCAAAGCAATGGTATTCCGGAGAGTTAAAACTCGAAAAAAAGTAAGTGAGCAGATGGCTCCTAATTTTATCGCCCGCCAATTGCAGCACATTATCTGACATTCCAAGTTCGTCGCCCAGTAGTTTGTTACCAACGGCATGAACTGATACGGCATTGATTAAAGTTAACGAAGCATCTACCATGTTATATTCTTCAAAATGAATGTGCCACCTTATGTGGTGGCACGTCCAGTGTTAAAAAAACCTAATTGATCATTTCAAATTTTGTGTACGGCACCAGTACTTTTGGAAGGCGAATTCCACTACTATCCTGATTGTTCTCCAGAATGGCTGCCACAATCCTAGGCA
>DATHIE010000536.1:0-10271 GCA_035316905.1 Chryseolinea sp.
ATTTTTAATTTTCCATCGACCTTTATCCATGCCTTTACTTTGTCTATAGTGATTAAATGCGTTGCGTTGTACTTTTTGTACAGACAGAATGTATCATCGCGAATCACCCCGTCCGAGATTTTTTCTCCAAAAAACGAGGCGTCTGGATGCTCAACACTCAACAGTCCATTTAGTAACATGTTGTAAATGGAAAAAAGACCAGGTGTTCTGTAAAGAAGTCGGGAGTAACTAAAATTAGCAGCTTTGATTGTGAACACCTGCAACTGGTCTGGCAGAAACTGCCATTTCAGTTTCATAAATCCAGGATACGAGTCCTGGTTGGGAAACCCGAACACGAGCTGGATGCGTTGTTCCGCAGCAAGAGCATAGGTCTTTAGCGCAAGATTCTGAAACAGTCCTTTTTTTCGATGCTGAGGATGGGTCATTGTGTCGGCGGATTGTGCTGCGATAACTTTTTTTCCATTCAGTTGAAAGAAGCAGGGAATAACTCCATAAAAAGCGACAGCCAGACCTTCTGAAGTATAAGCAATGAAACCGATAAACTCCGGACCGACCGATCGGGTGTCGTATTTTTTGAGGAGGAATTTGTAAGAGACCTTTTGATGAAATGCCGCTTTGTACAAGGGAACGAGATGGCGAATGGTTTCGGCCGATAATTTTTCGATGCGGTAGTCCACAGGAACAAGTTACAATAGATAGTCGATAGTTTGATGGTTGGATGGTCGATAGTCCATGGTCCATAGTTTGAAATAAGAAGAGTCCAGGTCAACGAATTTGACCAAGGCCAAATGAGTATCTTTGCTGATAACAACGAAAATTTTAAAGCACCCTTACCTGGTATGAATCGGCCAACAAATAATAATTTCAAATGGCTAAAATAAAAACAATACCAACCTCCACAAACGTCGAGGATTTTATCAATAGTGTTAAGGATGAACAAAAACGTAAAGACAGTTTTGAGCTTTTGGAGATAATGAAAAAAGCATCTGGAGAAGAGCCAGTATTATGGGGCAGCTCAATCATCGGTTTTGGTAATAAAAAATACAAAAGCCCCGCAACTGGTAGGGAAGTTGATTGGGTTCGGATAGGTTTCTCTCCCCGTAAAGCAAATTTATCCTTGTACGTTAGCTTAGATATTAAGGAGCATGCTGCTGCTCTTAAGAAGCTCGGTAAGCATAAGACGGGCGTTGGTTGTCTCTACATAAATAAGTTGGAGGAGATCGATCTGAAAGTTCTAAAGGGAATCATAGATGCATCGTTAAATAAAAAGTAGAATCTGCATGAATAATTCATCGAGGCCCTAAGTGCTTACGCGATTGAAGCAGTTTCTACCGAACCACTACTCCATTATTTTTAAGAATATTGTGAAAGAAAACAATGTGGTAGGGCAATGCGTTTTGCCAGTACTCCCACGTATGACCACCTGGTCTTTCGGTATAATCATGAGGAGTGTTATTGTATACCAAACGGCGGTGTAATTCCCTGTTTATCTCAATCAAAAAATCATCCACACCACAATCGATCATGATTGGTAAGCCATTCTTTTTGATGGCATCAACCATATTAACAATAGAGTTATTGACAAACACCTCACTTGATGGATCAGCGGTGCCCAACAATTTTTGAAAGCGGTCTTTGAGCGACTTCGAAAAATCTTCATTGATACGAAATTTCGTATAGTTCATATCCATAGCGCCGCTCATGGTGCCAGCTGCGCAAAACATTTCGGGGTGCCGCGTGGACAGATACATCGCACCGTGTCCGCCCATCGAAAGCCCGGTTATTACCCGTCCTTTATTATTTTTCACCGTCCGATATGTGTTATCGATTTTTGGAATAACCTCCTTGATTATATGTGTTTCAAATTTATTGGCTGGATCGAACGGACTATCCAGATACCACCCAAAAGTTTCTCCCTCTGGCATTACAATGATTAGGTTGAATTGGTCCGCCAGATTTTGTAGTAACATTTTATCCGGGGTCCGTGTCAACCAGTCCCGATAATGTCCCCCACCGCCGTGCAATAAATACAATACCGGGTAAGATGCCTTACTAGTTGCGTACGAGGCTGGCAATACGACTGCTGCTTTGTAGGTCTTATTCATCGCAGCGCTTGCTACGTCGAGGCTATCAACCTTGGCAGCACTTGAATTGAATTGTGCCGAGATTAAAACCAAAAGAATGAAAGGGCGGAGCATTTTATTCAGAAACATAACACGAAAGTTTGATCAAACAAGATAATGCCATAAAGGGAGATGATGCTAATGAGTGCCAAAAACTTTCTCTTGCACTTCGATAGGCACAGGTGTATTGCAGGTCAATGTCGAACGCCCAATGTCCAATGTCCAATTTGAGTATGAATCGCACTTGGTTTTGAAATCTTGCCTTTCTATCGACATTGGGAGTTGGACATTGGACATTGGAAATTGGACATTCAAGACCGCTCGAAGCATGTTTTTCAATCATTTTAATGAATCTCCAGCGCGGCCAGATCTCATACTCTCAAACTTGGCAATCCTATACCGGCAGCATCAAAGCCTCCGTCGACTGCAAGGATCTGTCCGTTAATATAAGTCGCTGCAGGGCTGCATAAAAAATAAACAGCTTCCGCAATCTCCTCAGGAGTACCATAGCGTGCGAACGGTATGGTGTCTTTGTAGGACAACCTGATGTCGGCCGTATGGACAAGTTTGGCCATCTCTGTTTCCACAGGGCCGGGCGCAATGGCATTAACTCTTACTCCCTTGTTGCCATACTCGACAGCTTGTTGTTTGGTCAGATGCATTATGGCAGCCTTGCTTGTACCATAGGCCATCCGTAACGTACTCGCCCGTACTGCCGAAATACTTGCGATATTCACGATAGCGCCCTTTGCATTTAACAGCGCGGGCAAACACGCCTGACTGCAAAGAAAAGTGCCATTCAAATTGGTTTCCATCACAGCGGTCCAGTCTTCAAAAGTTATTTGTTCCGCTGGTTTGAAAATGGCAATGCCCGCATTGTTGACTAAGGTGTGAACAGCAGGAAACTCGGCGACTATCTTTTGAAAAGTGTCCTGCACCTGCTGCCGAACGGAAACGTCGCACAGAAAAAAGGAATATCGCGGTTGACCGGCCAGATTTGTTTTACACGATTCCAAACCTGGCTTATCGCGATCTATAATGACCACATGGTAGTTTTCTGCGTGAAATCGTTGGGCAGTTGCCAAACCGATACCTCGTGCAGCACCGGTTACTACAGCAACTTGGAGAGAAGATTCAGATGCCATAAATTGAGGAAATTGTTCGTTGAGGAATTAAAGGTAATCAAGAGGACAGGAAATTACGTCGATCAGATCAAATGAGCATTTTCACTGAGATATTAAATAAGGCGACCCAGCGTGAAGCTCATGTTGCACGGAAGCCTCTACCCATTTCAAACCCCCATTAAATCAGTAACAAAAATCAATCTACATGGAAAACGACAAACCAAACACGACAAATATCTATTTCATAGCAATGGCTGCTTTTTGGTTCATATTCGGCATGGTAACGACTTTTTATCCGCCACTTATGAATATGTTTCAAACAGAAACCGGAATCAGTGCAGTAACAACTTATTCTGACCACATATGGCGCCATGACGGTTTTGATATCATTGCAATCAGTGTGTTGCTTTTTGCGCTTTCCCGCGAAACTGTAAGCCGTAACATGTTAAGGGCAGCTGCTGTTGTGGCATTGCTGGTAACAACTGCGATCTTATCCTCACTTCTAACAACTCCATATTGGAATATGTTATTCCTTGTTCCCGGACTGAGCTGTTTCGCATTTGCTGTATGGGGCTTTATGCTCGCTGCAAAGGCCAGGTCATAGGCAAGGGAACAAAATAAGCCGCTAAAAACAATACCTTCAGTTCATTTGATTTAGCACGTTGTATATGTGGACTAACGTTGACGATAGCGTTGTAAAAAAATTCACCGGTGTCTTAAAGGATATCCTTGAACTGGAATTGAAAGCTGGAAACAAGATCGTAGAAACCTATGATGCAAAGGATGGAGCATTCCCAATGCCTAATGCCATCATGATCTTTCTTGAAAAGCCCTTCAAAACGCCAATAGAAAAAGATTTGGATAAAATTGAATATAGGGACCTCAATGATCCTCACTACTGGAAAGCAGAGTATTTCGATAAAGAGAATCTGCAGTTCCTGTGCTGCAAGTTTGATTGGCCTTAAGCCGAGTTCTTTATCATTTTCTCTTTTCTCTTTCGAATCCGTCATCCTGAGCTGTGCTCTGCAAGCGATGTTAATGAATGTGCATGTTTCGTAGAACAGCAACCCTCGAATTTACCGTGCTGCGAAGGATCCCATTATCAATCTATACTAGTGCAGAAACAAATTAATTTTGCATCGCTGTTGATCGTGACCGTTCATCCATTTGATGATTAATGCAGGTCACAAAGGCCACGAAGGCCACAATGCATTTCTCTTTGTGATCTCCCGATAGCTATCGGGAGTGCAAACTTGGTGCCGATCGTGACCCTGCATTTTATTTCGCGAGGCTACTCGAAATGCATACTGCAAAATCTCCTTGATTGAACACTAGTGAGCACGTCTTTTAACATTTTTTCCGTGACCCACGGTGTCTAACTCAGGATGACGGATTCGAGTGTGTCTCAAACAACTTCAAGACTCTCCCCAAGTCCACATTCCCCCCCGACAATATCATCCCAACTCTCTTCCCCGCAAACTTATCCTTTGCCTTAAGCACGGCTGCCAGTGGAACAGCAGCAGATGGTTCAACGATGAGTTTCATTCTATCCCAAATGAGTCGCATTGCCGCGATGATCTCCTGATCAGTTACCGTAATAACATCACTCACGTATTGATGGATGATTGGAAAGGTTTTGTCACCAAGCGATGTAAGCAGTCCGTCGGCAATAGAGTTTGATTGTGAGGGTTCGATCTTGCCGCTTCGCATCGACCGATAAGTATCATCGGCTCCGACGGGTTCAGCAGCAATGACTTTAGTACCCTTTGAAAAATACTGAGTTGCTAAGGCCGTACCACTCAGCAATCCGCCGCCGCCTACCGGAGCGATAATAGTGTCGATATCCTTTTGCTGCTCATATAACTCTTTAGCTGATGTCGCTTGTCCCGCAATAACCGCGTAGTTGTTGAACGGATGAATTACAGCAGCGCCTGTCTTTTTTACAACCTCCTCCAGCATTGCTTCGCGTGCCTGAATCGTGGGCTCGCATTCGAATATCTCGCCACCGAGACCGAGCACTCCGCGTTTTTTGATTTCAGGTGATGTCTTGGGCATAACTATGTAAGACTTGACCCCTTTCATCGTCGCGGCACGCGCGAGAGCTTGCGCATGATTTCCGGAACTGTGAGTTGCTACTCCATTTTTCAGCTCTTTGTCTGAAAGAGAAAGCACTGCGTTCATTGCGCCACGCGCCTTGAACGCGCCGATCTTTTGAAAATTCTCACACTTGAAAAATATCTTACAGCCTGCGAGTTCATCGATCCCATTCGATGTCATCACGGGGGTTAAATGAATGTACGGCTTGATCCGCGCGTGTGCTTCTTCGATTATTTTTTTGTCCGGCAGCATGTTGAAGGGAGTAAAGACAAAGGAAATAATTTTTACGATGTTATGTCCACAATCAGAGCGGAGAATTTGGGGTGGCTTATTCGTTCTGACATTGCACCTTCGAAACCCCTAAATCCCCTTAAGGGGACTTAAATACCGTTGCTAAACATATTCCTCATTGATCATTAATTGGACATTGGGCGTTCGACATTAACCTGCGCTGTGGGCAGACTTATTGATAGGTAATAGATGTCGGTATTGAATGTCCAATGTCCAATTTCCAACGCCGAATATCGATAGGCTAGAAAAGGTTACTTCGAAGCCATTTTATTATTGCGATAGATCTCCTTGCCCTTATCATTCCACTCCGCTTTGATATAAGGCTTGATGGATTCGTCAAACGGCTCCTTTGGATAGGCAATTATCTTTTTTCTTTTTCCATTGGAATAGTACTCAGTCCAGTCCCCGACTTTTTCATTCCATTGATATTCGCCATGCACTGCAACCTGACCGTTTTCGTGGAAGTAGTAGTAGTATCCTTCTTTTTCACCGTATTCGATTGGTGTCATTTCCTTCATCTTTTTACGCTGCTGTGGATCCCAATACGTCACTAGTGATTCTTTAGGCCATCCATGGTAATAACGGTCTTTATCCACGAGCGAACTGTCAGGCTTATATTTCGTCCAACGGCCGTGTCGTGTCCCTTTGTAAAATATTCCCTTCTCTAATAAAACGTCTCCCTGTTTCTTTTCATAAGGACCGTGCAACAACACTCCTTTTGTAGGGTCGAACGTCGTAGTCTTTCTGATCTCGCGCCTGGTGAAATCATACCAATAAATATCCCGCACAAAGAAGGTGGGCTTTTCGGATTTCTTCAGGTAATAAAAAAGTTCGTACGTTACCCGGTCGCCAGCTCCTTTTCTTGTAAATCCTTTTTTAGTCTTGATCCCGTAGTAGACTTTCTTTTTGACCTTCTTCTTTTTTGTATTAACAGGTTCCTCCTCTTTTTGAAAATCGAGATTTACGGGAGTATCGATGGTGAATGACTGATCTGCTGGCTCGTCCTGGCCCCGGACCATCACCGAACAGGCGAGGAACAAAAGCGTACCTATGGGAGCAGCAAATTTCATATAAGCTCTAACGGGAGGATTTCATTGGTATTGTAAAAATAATAAACCCCTCCGGTTTAGAAAACCAGAGGGGCCACAACTAAATCCCCTCGAAGGGACTTTAATACTACGTATTATTTCCCCTGGTTCCCCGCTGAGCGTCTCGCGCAAGCGGGAAGTGGGCAAAGGGGTTGATCAGGAGACGAATTCTACACTCCGTTTGATAAAATTCGTGAGATCTGCTCCCGTAAGCATATTTTGAGATAACAAAGCAAGGTCATAGGTCTGCTTAGCCAGCCTTATCTTCTGATCTTCGGTTTCCGCCTTCAACAGCTTTTGAACAATACCGTGATTGCCATTCACCGATACGTTATAGTTGTCGGGCATAGTCCCCATGAATGAGTATCCGCCGCCACCAAGTTTCGCCATGTCCTTCATACGCCTCATGAACTCACTCATGGTAATTACCACGGGAAGCTCATCCGGAGACAACGACTCCACGGCAACAGTCATGTTCTTGTTCGCGATAGCCTTTTCAAAGATGGCCTTCACCTGGTCCTGTTCGTCCTTGGATAAAACACTTTCCAGTTTTTCATCCTTATCGATGAGCTTATCGGCTATTTCGCTGTCCACTCTTTTGATCTGTACTTTTTCCAGCTTTTGTTCTAGAGTGTTTATGAAGTGATTGTCAAGTACGCCATCCATAACCAGCACGTCGTATGATTTAGCTTTTGCTGCCTGGACAAAGCTGTCTTGCTTACCTGCATCATTGGCGTAGAGGTAAACCACATGACCTTCCTTATCCGTCTGAGTGGGCTTTACTTTTTCTTTATATTCCTCGAAAGTGAAGTACTGCTTTTCAGTGTTCTTAAGCAGTGTAAAGTCTTTTGCGCGATCATAGAATTTTTCGTCGCTTATACAACCATACTTTACAAAGACGTGAACGTCATCCCACTTCTTTTCGAAATCGCTGCGGTCTTTCTTGAATAATTCCGAAAGCTTATCAGCAACTTTTTTAGTGATGTGCTGACTGATCTTTTTCACGCTCGCATCGCTCTGCAGGTAGCTTCGTGAAACGTTTAATGGAATATCCGGTGAATCCATGATACCGTGAAGCATCATAAGAAAATCCGGAACCACATCCTTTACTTCGTCAGTAATAAAAACCTGGCGTGAATAGAGTTGTATTTTATTCTTCTGAAGTTCGAAATCGTTCTTGACCTTAGGAAAATAAAGAATGCCTGTGAGATTGAATGGATAGTCAACATTTAGATGGATCCAGAACAATGGATCTTCCGTGAACGGGTAAAGCTCCTTATAGAACTTGATGTAATCTTCATCCTTCAAATCAGAAGGTGACTTTGTCCAGAGCGGAGAAGGATTGTTGATGATCCTGTCGACGGTTACCGTGTTGTATTTTGGCTTGCCTTCAGCATCAACACCATCCTCGACACTTTCTTCTTTTGTACCGAACTTGATCTCAACGGGCAGGAATTTACAGTACTTCTCGAGTATGCCTTTTATCCTCCACTCATCAAGGAATTCTTCAGAATCCGAATTGATGTGAAGTATCACGTCAGTTCCGCGTGTTTCTTTTGTTGCCGCAGAAAGCTGGAATTCTGTCGATCCATCGCAGGTCCATCGCGCTGCTTCATTTTCCGAAGCCTTGAATGAGCGTGACAGGATCTCGACGTTATCCGACACCATAAACGCAGAATAGAATCCCAAACCAAATTTTCCAATGATATCTTTTGCATCGGCTTTGTCCTTGAATTTTTCAACGAACTCCGCTGCACCGGAGAAGGCGATCTGGTTGATGTATTTTTTTATTTCTTCACCCGTCATTCCGATCCCTTTGTCGCTAACGGTGATTGTCTTCTTTTCCTTATCGAAACTAACTTCGATCGTCAGGTTGCCCGCCTCACCCGTAAATTCTCCAAGTGATGTGAGCTTCTTCAGCTTTTGGGTTGCATCCACCGCGTTGCTTACAAGCTCCCGCAGGAAGATCTCATGGTCGGAATAGAGAAATTTTTTGATGATGGGAAAAATGTTCTCCGTATGAATTGAAATGGTACCCTTTTCTTGTACTTCTGCCATATTGCTTGCTTTTTTCTATTAAAATCTAATTGCGGACCTCGTCCGCCGAGGCCCCGCCTCGGGGGCGAAGGAGGACAAAATTTGTTCCATTAACTCGTCTGCTGCCAGGTTGTCACCATCCCTAAGGGCCCCACAGTCTGTCGACCCAGGCCTTTCTATCGGATGCGATCGGAATCGCGGACCAATTTCTCGTCGCGACGGATAAAACGATTTGCGAGAAGGTTACAGATCACGGCAATAAAAGGAAGCCACATACCAAGTCCGTACTGACCCTTAGTTCCCTCCACACCTTTCATTAACTGGTTCGAGAAAACGAATGCGCTTACCAGCACGCCCACAAGAAACAGAGAGTTTAGCGCCCCCAGTTTCACTTGCGTAATTCGGTTCTTGAATTTTAGGATCTCCGTGAGTGCAATGGTGGCGGCCGCAATGGCCAGGATAGCAGTTAGAGAATAAGGATTATACTGGTACACTCCGTCGTTCAAATAATAAAAGGATGTCAGGACTCTTGCCTCCCCGTTGACCTCTACTGACCAAATGGGAACAACGAGGCTCACCAGCAGAGCCAATATCGCGATCACCAGAAATAGCGTTTGAATTCTTTGCCACATAAGCGTGTTGCTTTAACTTGCCGGCAAAGTAAATAAAAATAATTGGTCGGATATTAGATGATCTGACATCCCGAATGACTGCCTACATAGTCGACATTCTCAGAACACCAATTGGAAAGTTCGGTGGGTCTCTCGCTTCCGTGAGGCCCGATGATCTCGCTTGCCTTGTGATTAAGAATTTACTCGGGCGCAATAAAGCTGTTGATCCTCGCCTCATCGAGGATGTTGTTTTTGGCGCGGCGAACCAGTCTGGAGAAGACAACCGAAACGTTGCCCGGATGGCCGCGTTACTTGCAGGCCTTCCAGTTGAGGTTGGTGGCGTTACCGTGAACCGGCTGTGTGCGTCAGGGCTTCAGGCCATTATGGATTCGGCACGGGGAGTGATGTTGGGACAAGGTGATGCTTATATCGCCGGCGGAGTTGAAAGCATGAGCCGTGCACCGTTTGTGATGGCCAAAAGTGAGGAAGCATTTTCGCGCAAAGTTGAGATCTATGATACTACTTTGGGTTGGCGGTTCATAAACTCAAAGCTATCGGCATTGTACTATCCATATTCTATGGGAGAAACGGCCGAAAACGTGGCGGACAAATGGAACATTTCACGTGAAGCACAGGATGAATTTGCTTTTCACTCGAGTCAAAAATATTTCAGGGCCTCCGATGCGGGAAAATTTGCAAACGAACTTATTAGCGTTCCAGTTGCTACTTCAAAGGGTGAGATAAATCAATTTGATAAGGATGAACATCCTCGAATTACCACCCTGGAAAAGCTGGCGACCTTAAAGCCTGCATTCCAAGCCAGCGGGTCTGTCACTGCCGGCAACTCTTCAGGTATAAACGATGGCGCGGCGGCATCTCTTGTTGTCAGTGAAGACTTGT
>DATHIE010000537.1:0-8294 GCA_035316905.1 Chryseolinea sp.
CCTTGATAAACTTATGCAGATCGTCGATCCTAAACAGTTCTTTCGGGTCAGCAGGCAATTTATTGTGTCGCTCAATTCGATTCAACTGGTACGCACTATTTCGGCAGGAAAGCTAAAGCTCGACTTGATTCCAAAAACAAAACAAGAAGTTGCTGTAAGCGGAGACAGGGTTTCTGACTTCAAGGAATGGTTGGGGAAAGATTGAAAACCTGAGTGTTGATACATTGGACTGATCACTTTTGATGCGTTTGGCGCATGCAGACAACTGATTGACAATCAACTGTATGCTTTACTAAATTCGCCAGCCGCCCAGCTAACCAACCTATTCATACATATAAACTTCAATTGAGAATAATATAATCCTCGTATATTTACTTCAATTAGGAATAATATGTATGAAGAAAACTAAGCTCGGTGAATTTGAAGAGCTTGTATTACTCACGGTGGCAGCCTTACAAAAGGACGCTTATGGTGTGGAGATCAGGCGAGAGCTCGAAGCACTGTTGAAGACGACGCTAAGTGTAGGCGCAATCCAATCTGCCCTTAAACGAATGGAAGACAAAGGCTTTCTCACGTCCGAGTTTGGAGAGCCAACGCAGGTACGGGGAGGTAAACGTAAGCGCATTTACAGCACCACATCGTACGGTCATAAGGTACTGTCGGAGATGAAAGAAATACGCGCTACGCTATGGAGTTCGATCCCTACACTGGCTCACGAACTGAAAGTAATATGAATCAGCGCCCGCCGAAGTGGCCACTGAAGTTACTGAGGTTCTTTGTGAAGGACGAATACCTGGAGGAGATCGAGGGGGATATGGAAGAGACTTTCCTGCTCAATGTCCGGCGAATGTCGCTTGCCAAAGCAAAGCGGATATACACCTTGGAAATGGTAAAACTACTGAGGCCAATCTTAATTAGGAATTTTAAAGCAAGTCCAACATTTTATCACTACGCCATGTACAAAAACTATGTCAAGATCGCCTGGAGAAATCTGATCAAAAAAACTGCCTATTCCTTCATCAATATTTTTGGACTTGGATTAGGTATTGCCTGTTGCGTTTTGATCTTCATGTTTGTTCAGGATGAACTATCGTATGACAACTACCACGAAAAAGGAGCAAGGATCTACCGTGTTATCCATGGTGAAGCAACAACTGCTGATCCGAAGAATGGGACGTTTGCGTATCCACCCTGGGTTTGGAACAATGCGCCGATAGGGCCTGCGTTAAAAAATAATTTTCCAGAGATCGAAAAGGTAGTTCAGTTTTCTGGGCGAGCGGATATTTTGCTCACATACGGAGACAAGTTGTATCAGGAGGATGGAATTTTCTTCATGGACTCTACTGCCTTTGATGTGTTCAGCTGGAAGCTGCTGAAGGGTGATCCTAAAACAGCACTCGCTGCTCCTTACAGTATTGTGCTTACCGAGACTACTGCACGAAAGTATTTTGGTGATGAAGACCCGCTTGGCAAAACATTGAAGGGCAGTGATTCTCCAGGAAGGGGAAATGCCGGCGACTATACAGTGACCGGAGTCATGGAGGAAGTTCCTGCGAATTCACATTTTCGTTTCAACGCGTTGCTTTCTTTGAATACATTCAGAAAGTCGCGACCGGAAATATTCGATTATTGGGGATATGTGGATACATATACTTACTTTCTGGTGAAGGAACAATTTGATGAAGCTGCCTTTAAGGCGAAGATCCCGGCTTTTCTGTCGAGGATCAGGGAAACGCCGGATTCCAGGTATATGATTGCCATTGAACCCTTGAAAGATGTTTACCTGAGAACAACAGCAGAGCGTCAGCCAGGGGAGACCGGAAGTTTACCGAACATTTATGTATTCTCTATCATTGGCTTGTTTATTCTTGTGATCGCCATGATCAATTTTATGAATCTTTCCACCGCCCGATCAATGGAGCGTGGTAAAGAAGTTGGGATCAGAAAATCGATTGGCGCTGATCGCAAGAGTTTGATAACTCAGTTCCTGGGTGAATCCATGATCATTGTTTTTCTTTCCACCGTGGTAGCACTGATCATTGTTTTGATCGCGCTGCCGAACATGACTAGTCTCACAGGAAAAGATCTTCAAATAGAAAACTTCCTTACTTGGCAGACGATTTCGGTATTCCTGGGAATAATCTTTGTCATCGGGTTGGCAGCGGGTTCATATCCTGCACTTGTTCTTTCTGGTTTTAATCCTGTATTGATCTTAAAAGGAATTACACGATCAAATGCGGGAGGTGCAAGTCTGAGAAAAGTATTGGTGGTTTTTCAATTCACACTTTCCATTGCGTTAATTGCGGGAACCATTATTGTGTATTATCAGATGAATCATCTGCTTGACAAAGATCTTGGATTTGATAAAGAGCAGATGCTTGTTCTCGATTACAATTATGACGACATCGTCAATCAGAAATCAGGAGCCATGAAAGCGGAGCTTGAAAAAAATGCTTCGATCCAGTCTGTAGCTTTTTCCAGAAGTGTGCCCGGAAGTTATTTTCCGCATGCAGGTACTACAATACAAACGCCTGAAGGAGAAATGAAAAATATGGGACAGGCTATTTTCCAGGTCGGGATGGACTTTGTTACTCATTTTAATATGAAGCTTATCGCAGGAAGAACGTATTCGAGGGAGCATCCTTCCGATTCAACCCAGGCGCTTATTGTCAATGAAGCTGCTGCCCGGCAATACGGGTATAAAAACCCCGCTGACATCGTCGGCAAAAAATTCGATCAATGGGGAAGAAAGGGTGAAGTGATCGGTGTAGTGAAGGATTTCAATTATATCTCGTTACACAAAACCATCGAACCATTGACGTTGCCGTTCGAAGCGTTTGCAAGCCGGTATGTATCGTTGAAGATCAAGACAGAGAACACCGCAGAGACCATTGCAGCGGTCGAGGAGGTGTGGAAGAGCATGGTACCACACCGGCCATTCCTTTACAGTTTTCTTGACGATGACTTTAACAAGCAATACCAATCTGATTTTATGTTCAAAAGATTGTTCACGACATTTTCGTGCCTGGCGATATTCATTGCGTGTCTCGGCCTGTTGGGTTTGGCAACCTACACCGCTGAGCAGCGAACTAAAGAAATAGGGATCCGCAAAGTATTGGGGGCCGATCTTGGAAACATTGTTGGTTTGTTGTCTAGAGACTTTATGAAACTGGTTTTCATTTCTATAGTCATCGCTACGCCTCTTTCCTGGTACATAATGAATCAATGGCTTGAAGGTTTTGCATACCGAACGGAAATTCATTTCTGGATCTTTATTCTGGCCGGATGCATTGCTCTTTCCATCGCGGTGCTTACGATAAGTTATCAGTCTATTAAATCGGCAGTAGTGAATCCGGTTTCTTCGCTGAGGAGTGAATAGGCTGGCGGATGGCCAGGTAGCCGGTTTGGAAACGGACGGAGTGATTTTGTTTCCGAGATACCGGATGTGTGCAGCCCTGAAGGGGCGAGATATTCTAGACATGTGCTTACACGCCCTGGGCTAATATGTGACGCCCTTCAGGGCTAGATGAATAAATTTATTGGTGAATGCAGAGCCGAAAGGATTTCCACAGGCGAATTTCCATATTGTCTACAATATTGGATTAGACTTCCTAGGGGAACTCCGAAAAAGACTGGTCGCGTTTAATCCATTCGGAGTTTTTGATGCGATTTGATTTTTCCCCGAACACTACTGACTTTCGAGTCTTGAAAAACGTCATCCAGATCATTCGATTGGCCACTCAGGAAAGTACGTGAGGAATAATTGCTTTTCACGGTTTACTTGCACTGAGATTGTTAATCAACTGGCTCATGATCGGAAGCTATATCAAAACATCGGCCCGCAACTTAATGCGCAACAAGCTGTTCTCGACGATCAACATCGTTGGCCTTGCCATCAGCATGTCCGTCGGGTTACTGTTGATCGCATTCGTGCTCGACATGTTTTCGTACGACAGGTTCCACAAGAATGGAGAGAGGATCTATCGCATTACCAACGTAGCGACATTCAAAGGTGAACAAGGCGGCAAGTTTGGATCCACGTCAATAAAGACGGGCAAGCTTATCCGGGAGAAAGTGGCCGGCGTTGAAGAAGTGGCTATTCTGCGTAACAACTTTTCGCAGGATGTGACGGTTGGTGACAATATTCTTCCCGTCAGCGGTTTCTGGGCGGAGCCGTCGCTGTTCAGGATCTTTTCATTTCCGATGCTGGAAGGCAATCCCGAAACGGCGTTAAAGGATCCTTATTCGATCGTTCTAACGGAGGCGGCAGCAAAGAAGCTATTTGGCAACGAGTCTGCGCTTGGAAAGGCGATCAAATTCGATACACTCGATTACCAGGTGACCGGGGTAATGAAGGATGTTCCTTTCTTTTCGCATATCAACTTCGAAGCACTGGTGTCACTGTCAACGGCCGAGCAGCTCAACAGGAACGATAAGAACTTCGAAAGCTGGACAAGCATGTGGTCGAACTCGGTGTACCTGCTGCTGCAGGAAAATGCCGACATAGCCTCAATCCAATCGTTGCTCGATGCGATTGCAACGGAGGAAAATCTCGTCGAAGAAAATACGAAGATCCAGCTGGAGCTTCTTCCTTTACATAAGATCGTGGTGGGAGAGGACCTGCGTCGCTCCGAGGGCGCTGGCTCCACGGGTCCTCACATGAATCCAGTTGTGCTTTGGATCCTCGGCGGACTAGCACTCGTTGTCATATTGTCTGCATGTTTCAACTATACCAATCTTTCGTTAGCACGTGCCATGCGCCGCTTTAAGGAAGTAGGTCTTCGCAAAGCTATCGGTGCCGGAAAAAACCAGATACGACAACAGTTCCTGGCCGAGGCGATCTTAATCTCCCTGGCAGCCCTTCTTCTTTCATATGTCATATTTCTCGTATTGAGGCCGCAGCTGATTAATATGGCTCCCGAGATGCAACGCATGGTGAAGCTCGAGCTCACGCCGTCTATGGTCGTAGCCTTTATCATCTTTTCACTCACCGTAGGTGTTATTGCCGGCTTCATGCCTGCCATATTCTTTTCGAAAGTGAGCGCGATTAATGCGCTCAGGAATGTGTCATCGGTGAAAGTATTTAAACATGTAACACTGAGACGCGCGTCGGTGGTGATTCAATACACGGTCACGCTGATCTTTATGACGACAACCGCCGTCGGCTATGTGCAGTATAGAAACATACTTGCATTCGACCTGGGATTCAACACAGAAAATATCCTGAACATCAATATGCAGGGTAATAAACCTGATGCCCTTCTCAAGGAACTGAGCGAGATGCCTGAAATAACGGCAGTATCCCGTTCGCTAATAATCACTAGTGTAGGGAATGCTTGGGGCGGTTATATGAAATACAAAGATTCGCGCGACTCTGCGCTAGTCTTGACCAACCACGTCGACGAAAACTATTTGCCTTTGCATGAACACAAGCTCGTGGCCGGCGGAAATTTTATTGCACGACCCACTACAGCACACGCCGTTACGGAGGTGATCGTTAACCAACAAGTGTTAAAACGATTTAACATCGCCAACGGCCACCCTGAGAAAGCAATAGGGGAAGAGATAACATTCAGCAGTTTCCGAATACATGGACGCAAGATGACCATTGTTGGAGTGATAAAAGACTTTCACTATGGCAAGGTCGACAACCTCATCGAGCCGGTAGCATTCATGTTCTGGACACCCGGAGACAGGGCAATCATTAATGCCAAGATACAAAGCACTGAAATGCTGGAAACCATGGCCAGGATCGAGTCCGCATGGAAGAAGATTGATCGTGTTCATCCATTTGAGGCTAAATTCTTTGACGAAGAAATAGAGGAGGCATACAGCGAATATTCCGCAATGATTAAGATCATAGGATTTCTTTCATTCCTCGCCATTTCTATCGCATCAATGGGATTGTTCGGAATGGTGGTATTCACTACCGAAACCAGGCTGAAGGAGATCAGCATCCGCAAAGTGATGGGCGCAAGCTCCGGCAACCTTATATACTTATTAAGCCGCGGTTTTTTCGTACTGCTGTCGATATCGGCACTCATCGCACTGCCAACAACTTACCTTTTCTTCGAAAAAGTTGTGCTCACTAACTTCCCCTATCATACACCCGTGCAAATCGCCGAGCTATTCGTTGGCTTGCTGGCGGTATTGCTGATTGCATTCGTGATGATCGGGTCGCAGACGATGAAAGCGGCGAGCAGTATTCCTGCGGAAGTCCTGAAGAGCGAATAGACAAACTATGAAGCGAACGGAACAATGTCCGATTTATATCACTACCTTGGTGTATCATCTGAAGCAATTTCCCCAGCCTTCCTAACGTTCTGGCCTGTGTACCAGAATTTAGCCCGACTCTCTAAATAATCCCTTCATTTGGTCCACTATATGCTAGTTGTCTCCATCGACGATGATGCGAATGACTGCGAATCTTTTTTTGATGCAGTCAAAGAAGTTAATTGGAAGATCCTACGCCCTTAAGAAATATAGCGTTGCTGGCTTCCACGGCAAGAAAATCACCTAATTAAATAATCGACCGAACTGTATGATAGAAGCGAAAAAACAACTTATTGTTAATAAGAACGGCCCTGTGATAATAATTGAAGATGATCTTGATGACCAGGAGTTCCTCATTGAGATTTTTCAAAAACTAAATTATCAGAATAAAATTCTTTTCTTTTCTGATGGACAGCTGGCGCTGGAACACATTAACACTACTCAGGACTTACCTTTCCTAATACTTTCTGATATTAACCTGCCAAAATTGAATGGATTTGAATTAAGAGAAAAGCTGAGAACAGATGAAAAGCTGAGCAATAAGTGTATTCCATATTTATTCTTTTCCACTGCTGTAAACCAGAAATCTGTCATAGATGCTTACAGCCAATCGGTGCAGGGATTTTTTGTAAAACAGAATTCAATGATTGAATTAGAAAAAACAATCACTGTGATTATGGAATACTGGAGACGCTGTGCTGCTCCAAACGACTTTCCTGAGTGATCAAATTATTTTTTGATAAAAACGGGCATGATTTTTTACGGTTTTTTTCAAATCTCGATGAAAAATATGCCTATTACGATTTCAAAAGATGGTACAGCAATCGCTTATGAAAAAGCCGGCAATGGCCCTAGCATCATCTTGGTGAACGGTGCTTTGGGACACCGAAAGTTTAATAGCGAAAAAGACCTTGTTGACAGGCTTGCCAAAAATTTCACTGTTATCTATTATGACCGACGCGGTCGTGGTGAGAGTACCGATATAAAACTCTACTCGGTTGAAAGAGAAATTGAAGACATCGAAGCTCTTGTTGGCGAAGCGGGTGGTAGAGTATATTTATACGGCTCATCGTCCGGTGCGTCCCTGGCGCTTCTCGCTGCTGGCAAGCTAGGACGTGAAAAAGTTATAAAATTAGCGATTTATGAACCGCCTTATATTTCTGAGAGTGAAACAGACAAACAAGAATTTGCGGACGAAAAAAAGAAGATAAAGGAGCTTGTAGCGGCAGGAAAACCGGGTGATGCCGTAGTCGTCTTTTTACAAAACAGGGGAACGCCGCCTCGCGAAATTGAACGCATTAAAAAATCGCCTGATTGGGAAGAGATGGAACGTCTCGGACACACCCTCGTATATGATTTTGAAGTTTTAGGAAGGGGCACCATTCCAGTAGATGTGGCAAAAAGTATAGCGATGCCAACCCAGGTCATGGACGGAGAAAAGAGTTTTTATTTCGTGCATTCAACTGCCGATATTCTAGGGAAAAGTATCCCTGGAGCACAACGTAAAACACTAAAGGATCAAACACACCAAGTTTCCCCAACAGCCCTTGCGCCGGTGTTAAAAGAATTTTTTGTACAGGAAAAGTAGCCCTACGATGAAGAGCCGGCGAACAGTTTTCGATCTCATATAAGCAGGCTTGGTATGCCGTTTGCGCCTATATAAAACATAACATCATACTATTAATTATGTTTGTGCCAATCACTTCAGAAGTTACCATCAACACAGGGATGGTGCTTAAGGAAATCGCCACTGATCGGCTTTTCGAAATAGGCCAAAGGTTGAGTGGTAACGAAGAAGTTTGGGGAGATGACTCCTGGGAACTAACCGAAATAGCCCCCGGGGATCATGCGCGAACCGCCATTGCATTGCCCTATCAGCAGCTTGCCATGAAATATCTCGCTGAGGTTGACGATTAATGGTTTTGAAACTCTCCCAAACGCTGTGACACGCCGTGAAACGATGGGGAGCAAAATCACTTTGCCCATGGTGGAGCCGTGGATAATTTTCCCCAATGGAGGGA
>DATHIE010000538.1:0-15310 GCA_035316905.1 Chryseolinea sp.
AACCGCGTTGGACGTCACCACACGAGGAAGAAACACGGCAGTGATATTTGGTGACGGCGCCGGAGCGGCTATTCTCCGCCCTTCTGACAACCCTGGGATCTTGTCCACGCACCTTCACTCTGACGGTACCTTTGCCGAGGAGCTTTACGTCAAAGATCCAGGAAGCAGCAGGCCACACAGCGAGAGACAACCAGACCAGATCACCGATACTTCCACTTTTAAAGTTGTCATGAACGGAAACCAGGTGTTCAAGCATGCCGTGGTGCGATTCATGGAAGTTATCAAAGAGGCATTGGATGCCAACGGTTTAAAGAAGGAAGACATTAACCTTCTGGTACCGCATCAAGCTAACCTGAGGATCAGCCAATACATCCAGGAAAAGCTTGGACTCTCCAACGACCAGGTGTATAATAACATCATGCGATACGGAAATACAACCGCTGCTTCAATTCCTATTGCATTAAGTGAGGCATGGGCTGAGGGTAAAATCAAAGAAAATGATTTAATTTGTTTAGCAGCATTTGGCAGTGGATTTACGTGGGCTTCTGCGTTGATCCGTTGGTAGATGTGTTATCCGTTAAATCGCCTGGCAGAGTTCAGGCATGTTATCCGTCAACTTAGATTTGAACGACGAAGCGATTGGGCGATCAATCAATTCAATGCGGTTAGCGGATGACAGCTTAATGGTTTGAATTCTTTTTAACATTTACCCATAACGGATAACGACAGACATGAAGACCTCCGCCTACAACCCCAGCCCGCTGGAAGTTGATTTCGCTAATGCATTATTTGTTCTACAAAAAGAACTGGAAAAGAACCTTCACGACAACCAGATCATTCACGTTGAAAGTCAAATCAGGCGAGATAACCCGATGGTTAAATTCAGCCTTCTTGATAAGGACGGAGATCCTCACGAAGTAGTAGTCCGCATCATTCAAATACCGGATAAATTCTAACCGGTGGATTACACGCCAACTTTCATTAATTTCGGTTAGTGCCATTTACAACCAATCAGCGCAAAGAATGTCAATTCTAATCATACTATTCTGCATCGCAATACTTGTTCTTCTGATTACTCAGTTTAAGGTCAATGCTTTTCTTGCCTTTCTAATAGTTTCGATACTTGCTGGATTATTACTCGGCATAGAAGTATCAAAGATAACGGCTTCCATTCAAAAAGGCCTTGGCGATATGCTCGGCTCCCTGGTCATTGTAGTTGCCAGCGGGGCAATGTTAGGTAAGCTTACAGCCGAAAGTGGCGCGGCCCAACAGATTGCTTCCGGCCTGATGAAACTATTTGGGGAACGTTACATCCAATGGGCGTTAATGATCACAGGCTTTATCATTGGCATCCCGCTTTTTTATAATGTTGGCTTCGTCCTCGTCATTCCCTTAATCTTTTCCGTTGCCTATAAATACAATTTACCGGCAGTTTATATCGGTGTCCCTATGCTTGCGGCACTATCTGTAACACACGGATTTCTTCCGCCGCATCCATCGCCAACGGCTTTAGTAGCGCAGTTTCAAGCCGATATGGGTACAACTTTGTTCTACGGAATATTGATCGGCATCCCAACATCCATTGTGGCAGGTCCTTTTTTTGCCAAGACTATAAAACACATTAAATCGGTACCCTTAAAGATTTTTAAGTCTGACCCAATTCCTACTGATAAGTTGCCAGGACTTGGAATCAGCGTATTCTCCTCGATGCTTCCGGTTATTCTAATTGCGCTTACAACAGTTCTGGGTAACGTAGTAACGGAACCAGGTCCCTTGAGAACTACTGTTGTGTTTTTCAGCGACGCGGCAATTGTAATGATTCTTTCTCTGGCGGTTGCCACCTATACCCTGGGTCTTCGGCTGGGAATGTCCATGAAAAAAGTGATGGATATTTACTCTGACGCCGTTAAAGATATTGCCATGTTGCTTCTCATCATGGGTGGTGCAGGTACGTTAAAACAGATCCTCACCGATAGTGGTGTAAGCAATGAAATCGGCGCCTTACTGAATGGGTTGGATGTACACCCCTTGGTCCTGGGTTGGTCAATCGCATGCGTCATCCGGGTTTGTGTCGGCTCAGCGACAGTCGCAGGTCTCACAGCGGCGGGAATAATAATGCCCGTGTTGAGCCGGCCTGGTGTCGATCCAAACCTTATGGTGCTCGCTGTTGGAGCGGGAAGCCTTATGTTCTCTCATGTGAACGACGCGGGATTTTGGCTATTCAAGGAATACTACAACCTGAGTATAAAGGATACCATCAGAACATGGTCGTTAATGGAGACCATCGTAGCCATCGCCGGCCTTATCGGTGTCATGACGCTTGAATACCTCCTCTGATAATTCTGCATTCCTCAAATAAAAATGCTTTCTGCGTATGATTAAATTAGCCTTGTGATATGGATAGATTTTTTGAAATTTGATCACTGTCCACAAAACGTAACTACACAACTCTATAAACTATGTCAGCTGACGAACGCTTCGCACAATTAAATCTTTCACTTCCTCCGGCGCCAACGCCAATGGGTGTATACAAACCATTCTTAATCGTCGGAAACTTTGTGTATGTCTCTGGGCATGGCACAGTAAAAGAAGATAAAAGCCTGATTATTGGCCGGGTAGGAAAAGACCTCACCATGGATGAGGGGAAACTCGCGGCTCGACAGGTTGGTCTTGCGATTCTCGCTACGCTAAAGCAAAACCTTGGCACCTTAAACAGGATCAAACGTGTCATTAAGGTGCTTGGTATGGTGAACTGCACACCTGATTTTGAAAGGCATCCATATGTTATCAATGGGTGTAGCGAACTCTTTGCAAAAGTGTGGGGAGAAGATAATGGCGTAGGAGTTAGAAGCGCCGTTGGGATGGGGTCTCTACCGGATAATATTCCGGTAGAAATTGAGGCGATGTTTGAATTGGGTGGAGAAGGATAGAAGATGAGGAGATGAGAAGTTGTAATACGGAAAGATGCAGTGCTCAGAATAACAGTAGAAAATACTTGAATATTGAGTGTTGAGTGTTGATATATTGAGTGTTTTCGAAGGCGACGATCTTCCGTTATTTACAACCAGCTTTACGCAAAAGAACAATCAACAATCAACAATCAATAAAACAACACTCAAGTAGTTTAGCGTAAGAAAAGTATAAGTGTAATGAACAAAGAATGGTATGTGGTAGATAATGTTGCAGAGCTTGATAGTCCTGCGCTACTGATCTATTTGGATAGGGTGGCCAGCAATATTGAAACATTGACGGGAAGCATTAACGATGTCGGTCGGTTGAGACCTCATGTAAAGACTCACAAGTCACTGGAGGTTTGCAAACTGATGCTGAAGGCGGGGATCAGAAAGTTTAAATGCGCCACCATTGCAGAGGCCGAAATGCTCGCTATGGCAGGTGCACCGGATGTACTCTTAGCATATCAGCCGGTAGGGCCTAAAGCGAATCGTCTTTTGAGTGTTGGTCAACAATTTCCATCGACCCGATTCTCATGCCTTATAGATAATGTTCCTGCAGCCAAAGCACTTTCTGATCTTTTCAATTCTTATAATCTTCTCGTAGCGGTCTTTATCGATCTTAACGTCGGCATGAACAGAACCGGCATAGCGCCGCCGGACGCATTTTCACTTTACGAAAAGGTTCATTCATTCAATGGGATTGACGTCGTTGGTCTGCACGCATACGACGGGCACATCAGAGACTCCGATCTCTCGGTTCGCAAGAACAGATGTGACGAAGTATTCAATCTGGTGGTTGAGCTTCAACAACAAATAAAGAATAAGTTTAATACTGCATTGACAATAGTAATTGGCGGTACTCCCTCCTATTCCGTTCATAGCACTCGTAGTACTGGCGAATGCAGTCCGGGTACGTTTATTTATTGGGACAAAGGATACGCTGATATTTTAAAAGAACAGCAGTTTTCCTTTGCTGCATTAGTCGTCTCCCGGGTCATTTCGAAGCCATCAGCCGATATAATATGTGTCGACCTGGGCCACAAGTCTATCGCTTCCGAAAATCCCCTTACGCAACGTGTGTATTTTTTGAATGGACCCAACCTTACTCCTATTGGTCACAGTGAAGAACATATGGTCTTCAAAGTTGCTGAAGGAAAATCTTATGAAGTTGGTGATGTGTTGTACGGCGTGCCCTTTCATATTTGTCCGACAGTTGCCCTGCACGAACGCGCCGCAGTTGTCGAAAATAACCAATTGACCGGCTATTGGAACAATGTGTCCCGCAACCGGAAAATAACGATCTAGCACACCCGCACCCCTGCCCCAACTCCCGCCTACGCGAGGCGCTTCGGGCGGGCAAGCATAACTCAAATTCATAACTCAAACCACCTTCCATGTTCACCATTGATGCCCATCTCGACTTAAGTATGAATGCTCTTGAGTGGAACCGCGATCTCCGACAGCCTATTCAGGATATAAGAGCAAGAGAAAAAGGTATGACCGACAAGCCTGACCGAGGCAACAATGTGGTATGCTTTGAAGAGTTGAAAAAGGCCAACATTGGGTTGGTGGTGGCTACACAAATCGCACGATACGTTGCTCCTGATAATCCACTTCCGGGGTGGAATTCGCCGCAACAGGCATGGGCGCAAACTCAGGGACAGCTTGCCTGGTACTCTCAGATGGAAGAGGAAGGTGAACTCATCCAGATCAATTCTTTGGAGAAGCTTGAAAAGCACATCGCTCTTTGGATGAATAGCACCTCAAATGGAGACAAACCCATCGGCTACATTTTAAGTCTTGAGGGCGCAGATTCCATCGTGACACTCAAGCACCTGGAGAAAGCATACCAAAAGGGACTGAGAGCATTGGGGCCAGCCCACTACGGACCTGGACGGTACGCGCAAGGAACAAATGCAACGGGTGGATTAGGCGCAGAAGGCAGGGCTCTTCTTAAGGAAATGGAACGCCTCAATATCATACTTGATGCAACCCATCTTTGTGATGACAGTTTTTGGGAGGCGATGGATCACTTCCACGGTCACGTATGGGCCAGCCATCATAATTGCAGGGCTTTGGTAGATCACAATCGCCAGTTCAGCGATGAACAATTCAAAGAACTTATTTCGCGTGGAGCAGTAATTGGAGGAGTTCTAGACGCGTGGATGATGGTACCGAATTGGGTTAAAGGTGTTTCAACTCCGCGTGATATGAATTGCCGTCTTGAAAATGTTATCGATCATATGGATCACATTTGCCAGCTGGCGGGAAACTCACTTCATATCGGCATCGGATCCGACCTCGATGGAGCATTCGGCAAAGAGCAGAGTCCTTATGACCTGGAGACGATAGCAGACCTTCAAAATATTCCGGGACTGTTGAAGAAAAGAGGATACAAAGACGATGATGTCACGAATGTCATGCACGGGAATTGGCTCCGATTCCTGCGAAAGGCATGGGCATAAGGCACATTTTGGCGGGTATTGGGGTATTTTAGAGCATCGCGGGTAAAATCCGTTTGATAAATCAAATTGCGACCGGTTAAATCCTTAAATTTCCGGAAGTTTCGTTAGCGCATACTATTTGTCTTTTTGTGCGTTTCTACCATTGAAATCCGGTCTGAATGAAAAGAAAACTTATCTACCTCTCCTTATTGCTGGCCATTGCTGTTGCATTTTCCTTCAATAAACCTGCCGAGCGCTACTTCGAGATTGCAAAGAACCTTGACATATTCGCGACTTTGTTCAAAGAAGTCAATGCGTTGTATGTCGATGAAGTCAATCCAAATAAACTGGTTCGGACAGGTATCGATGCAATGCTTGTTTCGCTGGACCCCTATACAAACTACATTCCCGAAGATGAGGTCGAAGATTTCCGTACCACAAATACAGGACAGTACGGTGGTATCGGTGCTGTGACAAGAGAAATGGGAAAGCGCACCGTTGTCACGATGATCATGCAAGGATACGGTGCTCAAAAAGGCGGTCTGAAGATCGGTGATGAGGTAATCAAGATCGATGATATTGAGCTTTCAAAATTATCACGTGAAGAATCCAGCCAGCTGATGAAGGGCCAGGTTGGAACTCCGGTCAGCCTCACCATCAAAAGAATGGGAGTCGAAAAGCCCATGAGACTTGAATTCAAGCGTGAAAAAATAAAATTGAACAACGTGCCCTACTCTGGCATGGTTGGAAATGACATTGCTTACATCCAATTATCTGACTTTACTCCAGATGCGGCGAAGGAGGTTAAAAACGCATTAACTGTTTTGAAAGAACAAGGAGCTAAGGGTGTCATTCTTGATCTTCGCGGAAACCCTGGTGGTCTGCTCATCGAAGCAGTTAACATCACCAACCTTTTCTTACCTAAAGGCAAATTGGTTGTAAGCACAAAGGGAAAGATCCCAGAAAACAATCTGAATTATGAAACGCTGAACGCGCCGATTGATACGGAAATTCCCGTTAGTGTACTCATCAACCGGGGAAGCGCCTCCGCTTCTGAGATAGTCGCGGGTACGTTACAGGATTATGATCGTGGTATCGTTATAGGTGAAAAGTCGTATGGCAAAGGATTAGTCCAGGTTAGTCGGCCATTATCTTATAATTCGCAATTAAAGGTTACTACGGCAAAATACTATACACCTACAGGCAGGTGCATTCAAGTTCTCGACTATACACATCGCAGAGATGATGGAAGCGTTGGATCAATTCCGGATTCAATAAAGAGAGCGTTTAAAACCACAAACGGGCGAACGGTATACGACGGCGGTGGAATCGATCCGGACGTTAAGACTGAAGCAAGAGAAGCTCATACGTTAACTCAAGTGTTGTTCGAAAAAGGTTACCTGTTTGATTTCGCCGCACAGTACGTGTTCAACAATCCAGAATCTGTAGATCCCAAAACCTTTACCTTGAGCGATGACGGGTACTCCCGTTTTATGACCTGGATGAAAGACAAGAATTATGCATATAAATCATATCTTGAGTATCAACTTCATCAATTCAGCGAAGAAGCAAAAAAAGAAAAATACTTTACAGAATTGAAGGGTCAGATTGATGCCATCCAGGCACGAATAGGCGATAGCAAAAAGAATGAGCTGCTTCTTTACAAAGACGAGATCAAAATGCTGCTCGAAGAAGAGATAGTATCGCACTACCACCTGGAAAAAGGTGGGATTGAAGCAGGCTTCAAATACGACGATGATGTAAAAAAGGCCACAGAGATTTTACACAATAACGATCAGTACAAGAAGCTGCTTAACATCCAGTAGTTATGGCCTTCCTCAACAGAAGGAAATGGGGAGTATTGTTTTTTCTTTCATTCGTTATCATTACGGCAACTCTTCATTCATGCATGACCTTTCGGTCAAGTCCCAAGGAGATTGATGCCTATTTCAAAAAAAAGAATGTAGCCGCTACTCAGTTGAGTCATAAGGTAGGTTTTCGCGAGATCCACTACGTAAAGACCGGTGATGACACAAAACCAGTGATTGTTTTCATTCACGGTTCACCGGGCTCGTTATCGGCGTTTCTTCATTTTCTTGCAGATACCAGTCTGATTCACCGCACTGAATTGATTTCCACGGACAGGCCTGGGTTTGGCTACTCAAACTTCGGCAATGGCGTCGGATCCTTACACGATCAATGCGAGATATTAAGACCACTTCTTGAAAAACATAAGAACAACCGGCCTTTGATCCTGGTTGGCCATTCATTGGGTGGGCCGCTAATTGCACGGATCGCAATCGACCATCCTGAGCTGGTAGACGGCTTGATCATTGTTGCCGGATCGATCGACCCGGAGCTGGAGCCAAATGAAACATGGTTTCGTGCTCCCCTTGCAACACCTTTTCTAAGCTGGGTTCTGCCCCGCTCCATCCGCGCATCAAACGAGGAGATATATCACCTGAAGCCCGAGTTGGAAAAAATGCTACCACTCTGGGCTGATATCAAATGTCCCGTGATTGTTATTCAGGGAAAGAAGGATTCACTCGTGCCGGCGGGTAATGCAGACTTCGCCAGAAAGATGTTGGTAAATGCTCCCGTTGAGTTTATTCTCAAAGACGATATGGACCACTTTGTTCCATGGAGCAATCCTGAATTGATCCACCAGGCAATTCTAACGCTGACTGACCCAAATCATCTCACGAAAAAATCGTCAGATTAGATTACTTCGCATACAGTTTTTTCCCGGCCTCTTCGAACTTATCGCCTTTTACCCAGGCAGGTCGTTGTGGTTCGTTAGCAAGAAGGTACGATGCATAAACATAGACACGGAAAAACTTTTCCAGGTAATGCATGTCTAAAGTACCGACTTCATCGGCAGGTTGATGATAGTATTTAAAAAGCTCAGAATCGAATGCCTTGACACCGGGCGAAATATTAACTGCAGGTACACCCTTTGCGGCAAAATTCACATTGTCTGAACGTTCGTATAAATTCTGTTCAGGTGCCGGATCTCCTTTTAATGTAAGTCCATATGCCTGACATGCTTTTATTAACAGCGGGTCCACCGTTGTTCTGTTAAAATCGATCACCGTTGCTATCGTGGTATCGTTGTAGCCTGCTCCGTCACAATTAAAATTCAGCACAGTTTTCTCCAAGGGAATAACAGCGTGCTCCGAATACCATTCGCTTCCCCGGAGTCCTTTCTCTTCTGCCGTCAACGCAAGGAATAAGATCGACCGCTTGGGTTTATTCTGTCCAAAAAATTTTGCGGCCTCGATCAAGGCCACGGTACCTATAGCGTTGTCGCGCGCCCCATTGTAAATGGAATCCGGATTGTTGGGAAGCTTAGTTACCCCTACGTGATCATAGTGCGCTGAAATGGCGATCCACTCTTGTTTAAGGCTTGGATCGCTCCCTTCAATGATGCCCAATACATTTTTTGCCGATACCGGTCCTGCCAATCCTGCTTCCAGAACAATTGATCCTTTGGAACTCTTTGATTCTTTCAGAGCCTGAACACCTGGTGATTCAAAGTTTCTTAGCAACAGGTGAGGAAATTCCGTGCCTTTTTCAGTTTTGGTGATCATTCGTTCCGCTGAAAGAAATTTAGTCAGACCCGGCCACGGAACTCCTGGCAGCGCCATAATCTCGATTAGTGCTGAAGCACCATGTGATGTCGCTATTCTTTTTTTCTGAGGCCCGTCGGTCATAACAGCCTGCACTGGATTTTTTGACGTTGGTAAACCCGCGTAAGCGACTACAATCTTGTCCTTTACGTCAATTTTTTGAAAGTCTTCTATCGTTCCATAACCAATGAAAACAATTTCCTTGTCGAGACGAGCGCTTCCCCCACTTAATAAGAGGAAATCATCCTTGAGTTTTAGAACATCTTGTCCAATGGTAATTTCCCCGGATTTTGGGGAATTAATTCTCTCCAACTCCACATTCTGAAAATACGATGCTCCTACACCAGGCTTGATGCCTGCAAGCTTAAACTGTGTCGCTATATAGCTAGCAGCGATATCGATCTCCGGAGAACCAGTATTTCTTCCCCTCATTTCATCAGAAGCCAGGAAAGACAGATGAGCTTCTAACTCAGCCGCGGTTACCGACTGGTCTATTTTACTGTTTATTTTCTTTTGTGCCTCAATTGAATGCACACAAGTGAAAAGTAAAAAGCTGTAAATCAATATCCGCATAGGTTGAAAAGTTCGCATAAACTTAAAAGACTAAGGAATAAAAAGCAAAAGCGGGACCCATTGCTGGAGCCCGCCTTTTTCTACAGGTTTAGGTTTGAGTACTAGAGTTTATCGTTAGCGTAAGAACAGCAGTTCTCTGTATTTTACCAGTGGCCAATCTTCATTGTCAACAAGCAACTCAAGCTTATCAACAGAATCGCGGATCATTTCGAAATATTTCTCCTTAATATCATCGCAATATGCAACGGCGCGCTTATGTGTATCAGACAATTTATTGATACGCTTGCGCTCCTCAATCATAGCTCTGACGCCGGTTTTAATGGTATCGATATGTCCGGAGATCTCTTTAATGGTCTGAACCACGGCGGCATTGTCAACACCAAGACCCTTTAGTCCGTTGGCATTGCTGATCAGTTTTGTCTGATAAGCAATAGCTGTCGGAACGATGTGGTTCATTGCCAGATCACCCATCACACGGGCTTCGATCTGAACACGCTTAATATATGATTCCAGTTTTATTTCAACTCTGGCCTCGGTTTCCTTATGACTCATGACACCATGCTTCTCGAATAGGTCGAGGGATTTTTTCGTCAGATATGCATCCAGCGCATGAACCATGTTCTTTACGTTACCAAGCTTGCGCTTCGCCGCTTCGTTTACCCAATCTTCAGAATAACCATCCCCCTCAAAACGAACATCCTTAGACTCTTTGATGTACTTGCGGAGTACAGTAACAATTGCCAGGCGTTTTTCCTCTCCTTTTTCGATTTCCTTTGTAACTGTGTCGTAGAAATTTTCGAGCTGCTCTGCCATGATGGTGTTCAGGGCCGTCATTGGAGTTCCACAATTGTCCCCTCCTCCGACTGCACGGAACTCAAACTTGTTACCGGTAAAAGCAAAGGGTGAAGTTCGGTTGCGGTCCGTTGCATCCAGTATGATTTCAGGAATTTGATCAATTCCCAATTTCATATACATGTTATCGCCCTTTTCAATTTTTACATTTCCACCTTTCTTTTCCAGCTCATCGAGTACAGCCGTCATTTGAGAACCAATGAACACCGACATGATTGCGGGTGGCGCCTCATTTGCGCCAAGGCGGAAGTCATTACCAGGCGTTGCAATGCTGGCTCTTAACAGGTCCGCGTGCTCATGAACAGCTTTGATGGTCGTAATAAAGAATGTGAGGAACATGAGACTGTCCCTTGCACTACTGGTCGGAGCATAAAGATTTACTCCAGTGTCAGTGATCAGAGACCAGTTGTTATGTTTCCCGGTACCATTCAGACCAGCGAAAGGCTTTTCATGGAAGAGCGCTCTAAGGTGATGCTTGTCAGCTACCCGAGCCATCACATCCATCATGAGTTGGTTATGATCGTTAGCTACATTTACCTCTTCAAACAGTGGCGCAACTTCAAACTGGCTTGGCGCAACTTCGTTATGTCGTGTGCGCACAGGGATACCGAGTTTCCATGCTTCGATCTCAAAATCTTTCATGAAATCGTAAACACGGGGAGGAATGGATCCGAAATAATGATCTTCCATTTGCTGTCCGCGTGCCGGCGCATGACCGAACACAGTCCTTCCTGCCATAACCAGGTCGGGACGTGCATCGTACAATGCCTTATCTACCACAAAGTATTCCTGCTCTGGTCCCAACGATGCCGTTACGTGCTGAATGTCCTTATCGAACAGCTGACAAACTTTTGTCGCAGCGTTATCTACGGCCTTAAGGGCCTTAAGAAGTGGCGCTTTTACATCAAGCGTTTCACCTGTATAGGAAACGAATATAGTTGGAATACAAAGTGTTTTGCCGTACAAGAACATTGGCGACGTTGGATCCCACGCGGTATAACCACGCGCCTCAAACGTGCTGCGGATTCCCCCGCTTGGAAAAGACGAAGCGTCAGGTTCTTGCTGAACGAGTTCACTTCCCTTGAATTTTTCTATCCCGGATATGGCGTCAAAAAAAGAATCGTGTTTTTCTGCTGTTCCTCCAGTCATAGGTTGGAACCAGTGGGTGAAATGTGATGCTCCCTTTCCAATCGCCCACGACTTTGCGGCGGCTGCTACTGCATCGGCTGTTACGTCATCAATCTTTTCGTGATTCTTGATTGCCGAGCTTACTTTTTTGAAAACAGCCGGGGATAGTGTCCCACGCATCTGCTCAGCGCCAAATACATTTTCGCCGTAAAACTTAGAAACATTTGGGTTGGGCAGGTCAACATGGACTCGGGGACGTTCGCTCAATTTCTTTAGAGCATCAAATCTTAATTTCGCCATAGGTGGTTGTAATTTTGATCAATTTTGCTTCCAAAACTATCGGAATTTTCGAGACCACGTTAAGAAATAATCTACAATTTTATTTTTTTGTTAAGAACACGTTTGCATTGGTTCAATTTTAAACCTAAATCGGATCTTTTTTTGAAAATCTACTATTAGAAAGGTTAAATCAATACAAATCGCCTTGAGCGATTATCGGAATTGAGGATGATTTGAAGGAAGGGCCATTACTTCGGCCGTGCAAGCCACCCGTTAGTTTGGATGGCTTTGAGCATCAACGGCAGTTCTGCTTTTTACCGCTTCAAAATTTTCATCATAGGAAGGATTGAGCGTCCCCATCCACCGATCCCACCAAAGAAAGTACAAGCCGTAATTCCCTTGAATGGTCTGATGGTGCATATTGTGGTTAACCGATGTGTTGATCCACTTGCCCAGCCGACTCGACGAAAAACCTTTCGGATACAGTTCGTAGCCAAGATGACCGTACACATTATACATCATCATCAGCAGTAGAAAAATACCTATGGCGACTGGATGGACTGGAAACAGGAATGCGAACAATGCAACTACGCCACCTTCGATGACCGATTCAATTGGATGGAATGCCATAGCAGCCCATGGCGAGGGGTTTGTCGAAATATGGTGAACGCGGTGAACAATTCGATAGACAGACCTTCTGTGCATCCATCGGTGGGTCCAGTAGAAGTACGCATCATGAACCAGCAGCATAAGAACGATGCTGAAAACGAAATAGCCCACACTGTGCTCCCGAAAGTCCCAATAGGTCTGTGTGTACTTTGAAACAGGCGTCGCGAATACTATGTAACCAATAGACGCAAATACGAAGGCGGTAATAACCGAGAAGATGATTTCACGGGCATAGTCTTTCTTAAAAGGAAGCTTAGGCTGAATTTTTTTGAAGAATACTGTCTTCCTCCGAAGCACATAAAAGATCAGGAACGCGATCGAAGCAAGGATCACATAACGGAGAAATATTACTAAGAATATTACCCAAAAGTTCTTGTCCCCTGAAAGGTATAGTGAAAGCATAACACCTTTGTCCAACGGAACAAAGGTACTAATGAACGAATCAGTTCTAAAGCATGAATTGATCTTTAGTGAGCCGCGAGGTTAGTTGGATTTTTTCACAGAGCCCCCGCTGCTTGAATTAGTATTGGATCTGTCGGGATTGCCGCGGAAACGTATACTTCCGCCACTGCTGGCGTGTGCGTCTAATTCAACAGTTGCGTTAATTTTGATGGATCCGGCGCTGCTGGCTTCGGCATTCACCTTTTGTGCTTCCAGGTCATAAGCGTCAATTTCACCGGCGCTGCTGGCCTCAGCGGTCACGGATTTTGCTTTCCCTTTCACCTCAACCTCGCCAGCACTTGATGACGATATCTCAACTGTCCCTGCATTAATGGCAATTTCAACATTCGCCGCGCTTGAGGAGCTTATTTCAAGTGAATTTGCTTCAATTGTTCCCTCAGAATATATGCTACCTGCAGAGCTAGCTGACAACTTGTCGATTTTTACATAGGTCACATACACCTTCACGTTGACGTTACCCCTGTTATCTTCGCGCATATGTACCTTCAGATAACTTCCAGAAACTTCCGTTATGACGTTGTCCACCCTGGTTCCATAAACTTCCACGCGAACACTCTCTTTATCTCCCTTTTTCAGATACACATCGATCCCTTCTTGTACTTTAACTCCAGTAAAGGCACCAACACTACGGTTTTGTGCTTCCTGAGCAAAGGAAAACGATGTGATTACCAGAACGAGGACAGAAGTCAATAAACTCTTCATAATACTTTCAAATTTGATCTAAAGACAGGGCTCGAATATAAGGGTTGCATTCCGGTCGTCGACCGTGAATTATTTTGCTCATGTACGAAAACATCGTATTTTACACTAAAATTAACGGTCCATTTTAGAAAATTTGTGCCTCAAATAACTCACCTACTATGATTTTTGACAAGAAAGCCGAATTAAACGTGCTAATCAACCTTGCTGCCAGCGATAGCAATGTCGCTGCACGGGAATCAAAACTTATCCATACCATTGGTAACGCTAACGGCATCAGTAAGGAAGATATCGATAAGATGCTGAAGAGTCCAAAAGCTATTGGCAACATTGATACGCTGACAGCAGATGAAAAGTTCGAACATCTTTATTACCTCATCCAACTTATGAAGATGGATGGACAGGTGTTCCGCAGTGAAATTGTTTTTTGTGAACACATTGCCGAAAAACTGGGCTTTAAGAAAGGCGTTGTAGCTGAGATCTCTCAACACGTTTACAGCGATCCGACGATCACTGCCGACCGTGATATGGTAAAGACAAAAGCGATGAAATTCCTCAAGACAAAGGAATAAGATACTTCAACAAGAAAAATAAAAGGCTGTCCAAATGGACGGCCTTTTTTGTTCTGTGTCCAATCGGATCCTACTTCTTAAATGCGATTTTACCATCAACAATAACCATCGAGACTTCTGTTTTCAATATCTCCTCCTCGGTAATTGTCATGATATCTTTTGAAAAAACGGTGAAGTCTGCAAGCTTGCCCGGCTCAATCGAACCCTTGACATTTTCTTCGAACGCGCCATAGGCTGCATCTATCGTGTAGGACCTTAGCGCCTGATCCCGCGTCAACTTTTGATCTGGCTCATAACCTCCGGCAGGAGCGCCTTTTAAGGTCTTTCTCGTTACTGAAGCGTAAAATGACGGAATTGGATTTAACGGCTCGACAGGTGCATCGGTACCATTAACAATCCGGGCTCCGGACTTCACAAGCGATTGCCACATGTACGCTCCTTCCACAATTCTCCTTTCTCCAAGTCTTTCAATTGCCCAGGGTCGGTCCGATGACATGTGTATCGCCTGCATGGCAGGAATAACACCAAGCTTTGCGAAGCGTGGAATATCTGACGGGCTGAGGTGTTGAGCGTGTTCAATCCTGAATCGATGATCTACGCCCTGTGATGGGTTCTCGCGAATGGCGATTTCATAGCGGTCGAGAATTTCCTTGTTAGCCCTGTCGCCAATCGCATGGGAACAAACCTGAAAACCGTGCTTCAACGCTTCCCGCGAAGTTTTCATCACAGTGTCCATAGCTATGGTGGCCATCCCCGAAAAATCTTTTCTGTCGGAATAAGGTTCCAGCAGCCAGGCTCCCCGCGAACCAAGTGCGCCATCACAGTTCAACTTGATTGAACGTATCGTAAGCCACGAGGCAGTGTCGATCTCGGGTCCGCGGTTGAGCCATTCGTACACCAGGTCGCGGTCCCGGCCGGTTATCATGACGTATAGTCTAACCGATAGTTTGCCGTCTTTCTTGAATTCGTGAAACAAAGCGATATCCTCTCGTGTGGCGCCGGCGTCGTGAAAGCTTGTCATTCCATTCCGGAGGCATGCTTTGAGCGCA
>DATHIE010000539.1:0-2348 GCA_035316905.1 Chryseolinea sp.
TTCCTATCAAGGTGTCATCGGTTGATGCCAACGTCCTCACGCGTTCAATCGAGCTTACTGACGTAGACTGGACGCAAGCAAATGACAGCCTTCCGCAGTTCCCGCATCATATGCTGGTAAAAACGGTCCGGTTGGAAGGTATCAAAGTGTATCAGCTGCTGAAAGATAAAAAGCTGCACATTCACAAGATTTTGTTTGACGGCGGGGAAGTTCAGTTTAACCGAAATCTCAAAAACAATCGATCTGATCGTGAGGAGAAGAATTTAGACTTGAAGGAGATTTCTATCGACAGACTTGTCCTGAAAGATGTGTTCACCAGGGTTTCAGCAGATTCGGTAGGTCAATACGATGGAATCGTGAATCTGACTTTTGAAAATATCGCGCTCAATGATGTAAAACACGTTCGCGAGACGGGCTCTTACAGTGTGGAATCATTTAAGGCACTGATAACACATCTTAATGTCCTCGGAGAAAAAGAAATGTACACCACCAGTGTCGCTAAAATATTTGCGAACAGCGCCGATGGTGAAATTGAAATTGACTCAGTTCTACTCGTTCCTAAGTATTCCAAATATCAGTTTTCCCGAAAAATCGGGCGACAGGTAGACCGGATGAATTTGCTGATACCGAAGATTGCAATTCATGGGTTCGCGTTTCCGCAACTTAAGGACAGCGTTTTTAAAACTGACTTAATCGAAATAAAGTCTGCAAACCTTCATATATATAAAGACAAGCGGCTGCCTTTTATAAAGGAAACGAATACTCCATTACCCATTGCCATGATCAGGGGTTTTAAGTTTGACATTGCCGTGGATAGCATCAAGCTAATTGATGCTACCATTACTTATGAAGAGTTCCCAGAAAAGGGATTTCACACTGGAGTATTAACTTTCGAAAAACTCAACGCCACGATCGATCATGTTTCCAATCGGAATCACTACCCCGATCACAAGCAGGCCACTCTCAAAGCGACTTCCTATCTGATGGGCAAAGGGCTGATCAAAGCGGAATTCTCACTGCCCTATGGAAAGGCACAGGTGTACAATGCAAAGGGAAGTATCAATAATCTTGCGTTGTACCGTCTTAACCCGATATTGGAGAACCTCGCTTTTGTTAGCATTACATCCGGACGACTTAATAAGCTTACGTTCAATTTCGACTACACAGACCTGAAGTCCACGGGCAACGTCCTCATCAATTATGAAGATTTGAAGATCAACAGCCTGACCAAAGAAGAAGACCCCGAGAAGAATGAAATAAAGACGCTTGTTGTAAACACGCTTCTCAAAAAGAATAAAGACGGAAACGTCGATAAGGAAAAACGTACAGGCACAATCGATTTTGAGCGCGATCGACGGCGGGCCATATTCCACTACTGGTGGAGGTCGGTATTAACCGGCATCAAGTCAACGGTTATCGACTCACCTAACAAAAAAGAAAAGGATAAGGATAAGGACCAGGCCAAGGACCAGGACAAGGAAAAGAAGAAGAAAAAAGACAGCAAGTAAATTACGAGGCCACAAAAAAGGCATAAGCCTTGAATTGGCTCTTTTATTGTATATCAAAATAAAAAAACACAAACAAAATGAAAAATCTAGGAATAGTTCTGCTGATCGTCGGAGCAATAATGATGGTCTTCACTGGGTTCAATATCGTTACAAAGAAGAAGGTTGTCGACCTCGGACCTGTTGAAATCAATAAAGAGGAGAAAACGCCAATTTATTGGTCACCCATAACGGGAGGAATATTATTGGCTGCTGGCATTGTTGTAATGGTCGCAGCAAAGAGAAAAGGCTAGTTGCAACTCATGAGTGGCGAAGCGGCGCTTTGTTCACTGATGTGGTTTCGTTATTCTCGTTCTTTTCTATCTCAACTTGTTGAACTTTGACGGCGGTGTCATTAGGTTTTATCTTTTCGCCAATCACCTCTGTGTAAACAGAAGTGAGCTCTGCACCGAACAGGACGATGATTGTTGAATAATATATCCAAACAAGTATTATCACCAATGATCCTGCTGCGCCATAGGCTGAGCTAAAGGGGCTGTTTCCAAGGTAAAATCCTATGAGGAATTTGCCGATGCTGAATAATATAGTGGTGATAAAGGCGCCGGGCCATACATCCCGCCATTTGACATCGGCATCAGGCAAAACCTTGAACACGAGCGCAAAGATGATGGTTATGATCCCAAATGAGAAGGCCACGTTCATCGCCTGCAATATATATAGAGTGAGGCCTTCCATTATCTTGGAAAGAAATCCCTGAAAGAGTACCAGCGCCGCGTCAACGACGAGGGAGACAAGAAGAAGGAATCCCATAACGGCTACCATCGCCAGGGACAACAACCGGTT
>DATHIE010000540.1:0-5333 GCA_035316905.1 Chryseolinea sp.
GACAACTGCCTATTGGTTTTGTTTTCGTAGTCGATGTCGTTATGACCCATGTTCACATAAAGCATGTGAAAATTCTTATTCGTCCAAACTACGGGATAATATCCGCTGTGCCAGATCTCGTGTTGTTTGGGACCCGTGCCAAGCGGAAAACTCGTTGAGTCAACTGATAATAGTATCTTTATATCCTGATTTTTTCGCAAGTCATTCTGCCAGCGATACCATTCGTTGGGAGAGGTCTTAACAGTCGACGGTAGATTTCTCGTTACCGGATGTTTTCCATCCTCCACACGAAGTATAGCTGATGTTGGGCTCCAGGTGTTGCTTCCGTACTCGCCGCTGCCAAGAAAAGTATTGTGATACCAATCCCAGTTCTGGGGATACGTCGAGTTGTTGAGTGCAAATGCTGCAAAATGGAATCCAACCCACCCTCCTCCGTTCTCCATGTATTTTCGGAATGCTTCTCTTTGTTCGGGTGATTCGGGCCTCGTATCAAGAAATAATACTACCTGGTACTTTGAAAGGAATTCAGCGTTCAGGTTGCTCCAATTGTTTGTCGAGTCATAATGGAAATTGTATTTCGAGCTGATCGATGAAAACCATTTGTTTGCTTCATGAACGAAAGTGAAATGTGCCCGGTCATTTTTTGCGGTATAAAATGCAATGACGTTAAATGATGTTTTATTTCGCTGAGCGTCGGTATCCGCACAGACGCAAAAAACGAAGAGAGAAGCAACCAGGTATTTACTTGCGCTGGCGTAAGATAAAATCGAAATCATCCGGATATCAAATGAGAAAGGGCTACTGATTGTTCGAATAAATGAAGTACTGCCAGGGGCCGAGTTGCATTTCGTTGGAAGAGAGCGTTCCGCCATTCAATGCATCCGTATAGCTGCCTGCAACATCAGAAGCATTAAGTTTGACAGACTGTTTTTTTGGTGAGAAGTTGATCACACCAATTATTGTGTTTCCGTCTTTTGTGCGCTTGAAAGAAAAGACATCCTTGTTTCCGTCTTCGATCTTTTGGGGCATGCCTCCGTACTGTCCGTTCCACAACGCGACATTGTCAACTTTCAGTTTGTTCAGCTTTTGATAAAATTCAAAATATTTACCTGGGTCTTCCCACGAAATGGTGTCTTTCTCAAAAAATTTCAGCCGTTTATCTAACCCTGCCTCCTGGCCACTATATACCACAGGAACCCCGTAGGCGGTATACGTGAATACAGCGAAAGCCTTTTCTCCATCACCATATTTTTCACGGATCGTTCCATGCCACGAGTTTTCGTCGTGATTGTCGATCATGTTCAGACGGAAGGGATTTCTTCCATAGCGTGTAACATCCTTTTGAATATGGTCATGTAGATCTTCGGCTGTGCGTTTGCCTTTCGCAACCTCGGCTGTCATGTGAAGTAGATCCCAGTCGTATGTTGCATCGAACGTGATATGCATCCGAGGTTCATCCCACTCAGCAAGCCAAAATAGATCTTTCAGAGGATTTATTGCTGCAGTGGATTCTTCCCAAAAGAATAGCGGGATCTCGTGTCCGGCGTGGTCCATTCTGAAACCATCGATATCGGTTTCTGTTACCCAGAAACGCAATGCGTCGATCATTGCCGCTCTCGTTCCGGGATTGTGATGATTCAATAGCGCGATGTCGTCCCAATCAGCCTCGTACACCAGGTTACCAATTCCTTTCTTTTTATAATACTTGGCATCAACGCCCAGTCCTTTTCCAACTACCAATGCCGCACTGTCGGTCATGTAGTACTCCGGATGTTCGGTAACCCAGGTGTGATCCCACGCGGTGTGATTCGGAACCCAATCCAGGATCACATACAACCCAGCGTCATGTGTCTTTTTTACAAGTGATTTGAAATCATCCAATGTTCCAAATTCTGGATTCACCGCTTTATAATCCCTTATTGAATAGTAGCTTCCAAGTGTACCCTTTCGGTTCTTCTCACCGATAGGCTGCATAGGCATGATCCAAAGTATATCAGCACCAAGATCCTTTATCCGCTGAATGTGGGATTCGAACGCTTTAAAAGTTCCTTCAGGTGTATGCTGTCTGATGTTCACTTCATAGATGGTCATCTCTTTTGCTTTCTCCGGGAACGTGTTTGCACTTTGAATCAAACTGTCACCAGTAGCTGTTGATTTCTCTTTTTCAGGAGTTGTACATGCTACGACGCAAAAAAGGGCCAGTATTCCAATACGCGTGTTTTTCATTGAATGCATAATTAAAGATTGAATATCGCTAAAATCGGCAACAAAAGAAGTGAGGGTCCGTCCCTCACTTTCCAATTTCCGATCATGGCTTCCAAGTTCTATTTTTATTGAAAACTTCATCGGAATGATGACCAAATTAAAGCGTCAGTATGGGCAATTGATCCTTTACGGGATTTGTATGGCCCTTTTACTGTTCATTCTAAAATGGCTTGAGTTGCGTTTCGTGATTATAGATCATGCTCTTGAAGTTTATGTGGGAGCAATAGCATTGATCTTCACGGGACTTGGCATTTGGCTGGCGATGAAGATCGTAAGGCCGAAGGTTACTGTGGTAGAAAAGGAGGTCTATGTGAACACTCCGTTCTCGATAAACAGGAAGGAGCTGGAGTTACTAAATTTGAGCAAGCGCGAACTCGAGGTGTTGCAGCTGATGGCGGAGGGACTCAGCAACAAAGAAATCGCCGATCGATTGTTTGTATCGCTCAGCACGATCAAGACACACTCAAACAATCTTTTTGACAAAATGAATGTGGAGCGAAGGACACAGGCGATCGATAAGGCGAAACGGCTCGGAATTATTCCCTAGTGGAGTCATACTAAAGGTTGAGGAGTTTTTTTTTCAAAAATCAACCCTAAGGTTGAAAGCAAAGGGTAAGTACAAGTTGCAAATTCGGGTCAAAAAACAATTCACATGAAAAAGAACATTTTGATATTCGGATCGCTTTCGGGATTGATCATCACCTCGAACATGGTGTATTGGTCGACGGTGTGTACTACCAATCCTGAATTTGAAAGCAATGATACCATTGGATACGCGGGGATGATCATAGCCTTTTCATTCATCTTCTTTGGCATCAAAAATTACCGTGACAAACAGAACGAAGGAGTAATCACTTTTGGACAGGCGTTCAAAATGGGATTCTTTATGGCGTTGGTTGCATCTACGATGTACGTGGGCGTCTGGCTGATTCACTATAACTTTTTTGTCCCGGAATTTATCGACTCCTATAGCCAGCACGTAGTCTATGAAGGAAAATTGAAAGGTTTGACTGAAGGGGAGCTGGAACAAAAAGTTCAGGAGATGGCGAAACTGAAAGAGATGTATAAAAATCCGCTCTTCATAATCCTGATAAGTTATGGCGAGGTTCTGCCCATTGCCACAATCATTGCTCTCATCAGTGCTCTCATACTAAAGAGAAAGCCAGGATTGGATGCAGCTGCCGAAAAAACAAGCTAGTGTTCAAACAAGGAAATTTTGCGACATGCATTTGGAGTAGCACCGCGAAAGAAAATACAGGGTCACGATGAACACTAAGTATGCACTCCCGATAGCTATCGGGAGATCACAAAGAGAAATGCGTTGTGGACTTCGTGGTTCTTCGTGGCCTTTGTGACCTGAATTAATCATCAAGTGGATGAAAGGTCACGATCAAGAATGATGTAGAATTATTTGTTGCTACACTAGTTGTGGATGTATTCTTTCAAGTCATGGCTTAGCTTGCTTGTGAAGAGTGCCGATCCATTTTTGTTCAGGTGGCCGGAATTATAAAAGTAATCCTTTGACTGGCAGATCGGATCGGCGGAGTAGTCTAAGAATGGAATGTTATATTCTTTTCCGAGCCATCGATAAATATTGAGAATATATTCCTTGTTTTGGATGAACTGCTGGCCTTCGATGTACTGGGGGGTGTACACGAATATGATTCTGATTTGCTGATCATTGCATTCCCGTAAATACCTTTTGAAGAGGCTCAACGCACTGCTATCTACTTCGATATTGTACGTGGATAATTTTTTTCTTGCTATCTCGAAGTCAGCGTTCCAGGTTTTTGGTTGCGCTTGATATCCGTTGATCCTTCCAACGGCGTCGGGTTGTTCTTTAAATAATAGTCTGGCTGCGTGTAGCATCGCGCGCTGCTTTCCCATAAATCGAACCATCGGTACATTGAAATCCCATCCGGAAAAAAAGTCATAGTCCTGTGTGTTTGATTGAATTGTCTTATCAAAGAGCATATAGGGGAGGAATTGATCCGAATTGAACAGTTCGCCTCTGTCAGTTAAAGTTGTCACGTCCAGGGAATGGATAATTAAATTTGGCACTTTATTGTAGCTGAGAAATTCCTTGTGCCTGAAATATTGCAGCCAAAAGTTATGTCCGTCAATTCCCAGGTTGTAACAACTGCGCTTCAGGCTGTCTTCAATAATACGAGGATCGATTTGCACGACGGCCCGCGAGGATCCATAGATAACAATGTCATTACTTACCCTTCCTTCATAGAGATCATTCCAAACGGAATATTCTCCCGACGCAAAAGTCTTCGACGCCTTCAACGTACTTGAAAGAATAAAGTCACTGATACAGGCGAATACCAAAACAGGAAGTACAAAATAAGTAAGCCGTATGATGAATGTTCTAATCATCAGAATTGAAAGTATATGAATTCCTGGGGTGTTCCGGCGAAGATATAGATCACTAAAAGCAAGGCATAGTAAAATGCAAGACGGGCTCCGCGCTTCCAATTCAGCCCCACACCCGCAATTGCATATTGTTCCTTCCTTCCAATCCATTCAATGGCGACAAGAAATATGATGAACACTAGTGTTGTGTATGGCATCGCTGCAGGCGCTTCAAATAGCGAGACTGAAAATACGGTACGGATATACAAAAATGCTTCACTGAGAGAAGGCGATCTGAAAAAGATCCAGGCGAGCGTAGTGAGAGTAAAGGTCAGCAGAATTCTACTGAGATCGACCAAAGTGAGAGCAGGCACGTCATTGTCATTTATGCTGGCAACAAATTTCCGATCACCCGCGAAAAGCAGCGGCGTATAATAAACAGCGTGCAGAAGTCCCCAGACTACAAATGTCCAGTTAGCACCATGCCAAAGGCCGCTTAGAATGAAGACGATAAAGATATTTCTGATCGTGGCGCTTAAACTTCCCTGGCTTCCTCCCAACGGGAAATAGACGTAATCCCTGAACCATGTCGACAGCGAGATGTGCCAGCGCCGCCAGAACTCGGCAATATTCCGTGAAAAGTATGGGTAGGCGAAATTTCGCATGATACCAATTCCAAAAAGTTTCGCCGTGCCGATCGCGATGTCGGA
>DATHIE010000541.1:0-16623 GCA_035316905.1 Chryseolinea sp.
AAGCTAAAGTCTAACTATCAACCTATTTCAGGACAAGATATTTGAGTTGAATGTCAAAGATGGAATGTCGAACTTGATATAACACTACATTAATCTTTTTCCCCCTGAAGGGGGTTAGGGGGTTGGTGCTACTCATACTTCAGTGAGTCTACCGGATTAGCCCGTGCTACCCTCAGCGACTTCGCACTGACTACAAGTAACGCGATCAGCAACACGATAGCTCCAGGCAGCGCAAACAACCACCACTGAAGCTCAATATGGTTAGCAAAGTTGCTAAGCCAGTTGGTGACAACGTAGTAGGCTACCGGTGTCGCGATGACAAAGGATACCAGGATCAGCTGCACGTATTCTCGTGAAAAAAGCACAATGATGTTGTTGATGCTGGCGCCAAGCACTTTGCGAATCGCTACTTCTTTTCCCTTTCTGTTAACGACAAAGGATATCAGGCCGAATAAACCCAGACAACCAATTACGAGGAAGACCCCCGAGAACAATTGAAACATCTGGGAATATTTTTGTTCCTGCGCGTAAAACGTCGCGATATTATCATCGAGGAATACGTAGCTGAATACAAACTCGGGGAATGTTGCACTCCAGACCTTTTCAACACCTTTGATGGACTCGGGCAGTGAGATAGAGGTATTCGTCAAATCAAGCTTGACGCTTACCGCTGAGTAATTGTCCTCCGTGAAAAAGACTGCATTGTCTACTCTCTCCTTCAATGAGTTTGAATAGAAGTCGGCTACGACACCGACGACCGTAAACAATTCGCCGCCCGCCATCTTGACCACTTTGCCAATTGCTTCCTGCGGTGTCCCAAGCTGAAGCTCCTTACATAGTGCTTGGTTGACGAGAACTGATGTCTTGGCATCAGCAGGTTTCAAATCTCTTCCCGCGAGCAGGTCGATTTCGAAAAGTTTGAGGTAGGAAGTGTCAATGGAGTAATATTCGTAGACGTGGGCATCTGCCAGTCCGTTGCCCTCCGGGAGTAATACATCCCTATATGCCCGGTTTCTTCGGACACCCGAAGGCGTAGTGTAATGGAGGCTTACATTCGCAACACCAGGAAGAGCGCGCAATTGGTTTACCATAGCAGATACAACACCCGGCTCTCGGTTGGGTAATCGCGTAGACAACACAGCTTCGCGATTAAATCCCATATCTACGTTGCGGAAATGTTCCATTTGGGAGACTACAATAAACGTACCGCCCACCAGCATCTGGGTTATTGTGAACTGCAACACGACAAGTACTTTCCGAATGGTGATGCCGCTTACATTGCCCGTTGTGAATTTGCTCTTTAATGCCGTCACAGGATTGAATCGCGACATTACCACTGACGGATAAAAGCCAGCAAACAATGTAACGATAGTCACAATGCCCAGCGTGCATGCAATGGCGAACGGATCGAGGAAGTTATAATTAGTGAGCTTGAAATTCAAAAGTGATTGCAGATTGAAACGAAGGACCTCAGCCAGTACAAACGCGACAATTCCAGAGATTGCGACAACGACAAATGTTTCAATGAGGAATTGCATCATCAGGCTTGACTGCTTGCTTCCCATTACTTTTCTTAGTCCGATCTCCTTACTTCTCAGTACGGATTGAGCTGTAGCGAGATTGATGTAATTAATACTGCCCGTTAACAACAGAAAAGCGGCGACGATAGCGAGGCCTGTTATAGTTTCTTTGCTGATTGTTCGGCCGTTAAATGTTCCAAACTTTGCATCGAAATGGAGATCACTCAGCTTTTGCAATAGATAGTGTCTTGACTCATGTAGTTCTTTGGGAGTATGCGCCACATGTACTTTTCCAATCAGTTCTTCCATTTCAGCCTGACCTGTATTTTGAGATAGGACAACAAACACCTGGTGTGAATCATTGACGGCGAACCAGTTGTTCATTCTTTCGTCGCCAGCCAGCAGAGGCAGCGTGGAATAGGAAATAAGTATCGTAAAAGGGAAATCAGAATTTGATGGAAAGTCTTCTACTACACCTGTCACTTTGCATTCAAACTTTAGCTGGAACCTCATCGTGTGACCAAGAGGACTTTCATCTCCAAAATATTTTTTAGCCATTGATCGTGTGAGCACAACCGTCAATGGATCCTTAAGAGCGGTCTTTGAGTCGCCTTCGAGCCATCGCATACCGGTATTTTTGAAGTCAAAAACCTCAAAAAACGAATTATCAACAATGGCTGCGCCACTCTCTTCCCGGAATTTTCTTTCAGCGTTTCCTTTGGCATCAAGCACCTCCACATTAGCCCCTCCGAAATATTCCACTGATGCTAGCTTTTCAATTGATGGAATCTCAGCCTTCATTGCTACAGGCACAGGGTAGGAGATTCCAGAGCGGTATTCAGACATATCCGGGCCACTTACGCGTACCATCCGGTAAATTTGGTCGCGGTTAGTGTGAAACGCATCGAAGCTTAGCTCAAACCGAATAACAGAAAATATAATTAATGCGGAGGCGATCCCTGTGACGAGCCCAACAATATTTATCATCGTCGTTCCTTTGTTTGCCATAAGGCTTCTCCGGCTCATTTTGAAATAGCTTGTTAGCATAGGGGAGGGGTTGTAATTTTGATTCTTTCTCCAAAAAAAACTTTTAAAAAGGAAGCCAATCCCATTTATGATATACCGGGCGTTGGCTGTTCGAGGACCACTTTCTTTAATGTCCTTCATGTACAGCTCGACTAGGTCGCCCTGTATCTCTTCGGCCAGTTCAATGGGCGCAAGAGTAACTATTAGGGAATTTACCCAGGCCGGTGGTGTTAATTCTTTCATCCCGATGAGGGTTTTGATATCAGGCTCCAGATAGTTGTCCGGGTATCCCTCAGTTCTTCAAGAGCATTCCGGCCATAGGCGGTTATGCTGAAAAGTCTTTTTCGACGCCCGCCCCGTTCGGCAGAAGCACCGCCCATACGCGACTTGACAAATCCCTTTTCTTCAAGTCGGTGAAGTACTGCGTGGGCCGCGCTAATGCTGATGTCACGGTTCGTCTGATTTTTCAGCTCTTCAGTAATAGTCACACCATAGGCTTCTTTGGTCAACAGCGCGACCATCAACAAAATAAGCTCTTCCAGTTCACCAAGGTAGATGCGTGTAGCCATACATTATTTCAACTTTTGTAGATCAAATATAAGGCCAAGCGGAAAAATATCTTTCTGAGTCGAAATTTTTGGCGTTGTGCTTTTCTGCCGGCTTTGGAATGGTCAGATATGAACAGTGTGGCCACCTAAAAGCGGACAGAGGCCAACGATCAACTGTAGCGCTTCAAAAGAATAATTGAATAGTTCCGGTTAAAATAATGATTGACCAACAGTATGGTCTGTATTTTATCGGGGAACCTGGTGGATGACACCTTCACAACATCCGGTATATGTTGTTTCTTTAGAATGGAGGATGCAAGCCACATTCCAAACGACGTTGCCGTGCAAAATTCTCCGGACAGGTGTTTAAAATATACCCGTGGGGTTTTGTTAAATAGAATGTTTTCAAGCTGTTCGAGTAGCTGATCCCGTGAGCTGTCCCCACTCATTCCGCTAATCACGACGTCAATGTTCGTTTCGTTAATCTCATGTTTGTTCAGGAACAAATTGATTGTCTCCTTGAGATCGTCTGCTGAATCCGGCAAATACATAAGCTGGATTCCCTCAACGCTACACCACGTAGATGCAGAAGGTTGTCCCGACAAGTCAAAGAATGCAGAACTCTCGCCCTGAATGCAACCGGGGGTTTTGTTCTTAAAAATTTCCAGACTATTAGATGGTTCCGTCTTGAATTGATGTTCCCTCATTCCCGCAGTATACTGCACGCTGGCTGATTCATCGTATGAGCCTAACAACAAGTTGAGATCCTTATTGGCTGCAATACGGAGCAAACAATCGTGCAATGCGTTCTCAAATGCAAAACCCTTGCTGACGTACGTATTGTTATACCCGGTACATTTTACAGACAACGCCACCACGCCAGCTAGCGCGTTGTAAGTACCCTGCATAAAATATGTCGGCGTGAGCTGCTTCTCGTTTCTTTCGAGAAGCTCTCTTAAGAATTTTTCTGTTTCCTCCAGAAAACCGTAACCCGTGGCTGTGACAATTCCGTCCGGAACATTGATCCCCGCATCTTTCAAACAGATCGTTGCCGCAGTCATGCCGATTCTGAGCATACGGCTCAACCGTCGGAGTTGCGCTGGATTCATATATGCCTTAAAATCAGGCGTTACGCAGGTCAGGATGTTATTATCATAGCTGATGATCTCCGTTAGGAATTCGCTATTGACAAAAGTTCTTTGAGGTGAAATGATCCCAATTCCGTTTATGTAACATTTCATCCCTTCCATAATTTAAACGGCGGCCAGAAGTAGTGAAGAGGTATTGCCTCCGAATCCAAAGGAGTTCGAAAGGATGTGTTTCAGTCTAACTTTTTCCATCAAGTCCTTGACAGGACTAATAGAAAGCTCCGGCATCTGTTCTCGGAAATTCAAATTTGGCCAGATCATTTGATGTTGAAGTCCAAGAAGGCAATAAACCGCCTCAATGCTACCTGCTGCAGCCAGCGTGTGACCGGTGTACGGTTTAGTAGAGCTGAAGTAGGGGACTTTTTCACCAAATAGTCTTTGAATACCAGTACCTTCTGAGAGGTCGTTATTTTCAGTAGCCGTTCCGTGTGCGTTGATATAGTCAATATCGGATGGAGAAACATTTCCGCTTTTCAATGCCAGGTTCATAGCATTAAAAGCTCCAATGCCTTCTGGCGATGAGGCCGTCTGGTGAAATGCGTCATTTGCATTTCCAAAACCTTTCAATTCTGCGATCGGTGTTTTGTTTTTTCGAATGACTGATGCTTCAGACTCAAGAACAATGTAAGCAGCGCCTTCTCCGAGATTCAGTCCCTTTCTCGTATTGTCAAACGGTCGGCAATGTTCAGGGTCTACGATCATTAGTGTATTAAAACCATTAATAGTGAACTTCGACAGTGCTTCGGCGCCTCCGCAGATGGCCACGTCAAGCAGGTTGTTCCTGATCAACTGTGCACCTTCGATAATCGAATTTGCCGAGGATGAGCACGCAGTACTTATAGTACCAATATATCCCTTGATGCCTACTTCATCAGCCATTCGCTCACAATGTTCACCAGGGTTTGCTGTGTCAGCGAACTGTGCAAATTCTCCATCTTTGGAGAGATCGAGGAGATCGTAAAAGTGGCGTTCAAATTCGCGTATCCCACCCGTTGTTGTTGCTGAAAGAAGGCCGGAAAGGTGTACCTCTTTTTTTGACAGTCCTGCGGAATCGATGGCTTCTTTCAAGGCAATCAATCCCAGTAATGCTGTCCGCGTGTAACCTTTGCCTTTACCGACGTTAGCCAGCTTCTTGAGTTGCTCATCGCTAAGCTTTATCTCGGAGGATGGAATGGTGGAACGGTGGAGGGTCTCGAGAATGGATAATTCTCCAAAACCACACCGCTTCTGAACCAGGGATTGAAAATTTTCTGCTGTGTTATTACCGATGGAAGTGATGATGCCAAATCCTGTGATAAACACCCGTTGGCTCATTGCTTAGGACTGTTATTATGTATGTATTCAGCCATCGTCCGAATGCTATGGAATACGTGGCGTCCTTCCTTTGGATCTTTAAGCTTAATGCCATAATTTCTTTCCATAAGGACAACGAGTTCGAGAGAATCGATTGAGTCAAGCCCAAGCCCTTCGCCAAAAAGCGGTGTATTCTCATCAAAGTTTTCGGGAAGCATATCTTCCAGGTTCAATTGCTTTACGAGCTCTTGACGCAGCTCCGCTATGAGTTCGTCGATCGATTTTTGCATGTCTCTTTGTTTATTTTCCGATTACACCACGGTTCTGGCTTTGTGAATGAACACGCTGGCGCCCAACGCAAACAGTGAAAATCCTACAAGCTTGAGTATGTTTGGCATTATTGTGTACAATGATGCCTGGCGTAAAAATAAGTCATTAAAGGATTCCAAGCCCCAACTCATAGGAGAAAATCCGCTGATCGTCTGCAAAACTTCGGGCATCACATAAACCGGCACCCACACTCCTCCGATCGCTGATAATATCACCACAGATACCGATCCGAATGACAAAGCTTGCTGTGCAGTCCGGAAATAGACGGCAATAAGCACTCCGTAGCCGGTTGCAGCCATTGCAACCGAACATGCGGTCAACAAGATCAGCAAACTGCTACCGCCGAGTATCAGCTTATTCAAGCCCAGAAGCGGCATAATAAAAATTCCCACGGCGATCATCATCAAAAACTGAATGAGGCAAACGAGAAAATAGAACGTAAACTTCCCTGTAATTACAGGAACCTGTGAGCCTGAGATTAACCTTAGCCGTAACATGCTCCCTTCTTCCCGTTCTTTAATAAGATTTCCAGCAAGGGGATACAAAATAAAAAACATGGCAAACATCGTCCACGCCGGCACATTGTGCTGAACAGAGTTGAGAATAAAACCCTGATATTTTTCAGATGCGAAACCCTGATTTACGCGAACGATCTCTGAAAGGTCGAAGCTGGTTTTTTTTGCCTCCGGATTTCCTTCGCTGAGTTGATTCTGAAGCTCGTCCAATACCCAGTGAGTTTGAACATTGGCAATGATCTTTTCAATTGAACCGGAAAGAGACTGCTTATAATTCGCTTTGATTGCCGGATCAAAAATAATCCTCAACTCAATTGCGGGAAGGGCTGCCGAGTCGCTACGGTCGGCAGGCAATCCAAAGTTTGAAAACACCGTCGTTATAAGCTGACGCGTTTTCCTTCGCAATGTCTCGCTTGAATGGGGTGGAATAATGACAGCAGCCTTGTATTTTCCGGATCGCACCAGGCGTTTCGCGTTAACCGTATCAACCTCCACCACCAAATTAACATTTGGAGAATCTCTGAATGCTTCTTTTACTTTAGCGCTTAATGAGTCGCCGTCCTGATCAACCATCAATACATCGAGCTTGATCTCCTGGTAATCGCGGAACGGTGCATCCTGAACAAGGGCCATCACGATCACCAATGCCAGCGGCATGATAAAAATGAGAGCCACTCCGCCTGGGTCGCGGATGAGCAGCAGGAACTCTTTATAAATGGTGGCGAGGATCTTCAATCGCGGATGTTTTTGCCGGTGAGTTTCAGGAATATCTGTTCGAGATTTCTGCAATCGGGATGTGCCGCCATTACGGAGGCACGCGTTCCTGCTGTGATCAGTTTTCCTTCATCGATAATGCTAAGGTGTGAGCAAATGCGCTCCGCTTCTTCCAGAACGTGCGATGAATAGATGATCGTTGTACCTTGACCTTTAAGTTCTACCAGAAAGTCGAGGATCATATTTCGCGATTGAACATCTACACCTGCCGTCGGTTCATCCAGGATCACAAGCTTTGGCTGATGCAACAATGCAGCAATGAGGTTGAGCCTCCTTTTCATGCCGCCGCTGAACGTGTGGACGTGTTTCTTTGCTTTTTCACTGAGTCCGAAAACATGAAGGTACTTTTCTATCTGAGCGTGGATTAATGTTGTGGGAAGACCATACATTCTTCCAAAATAAAAAAGGTTTTCATACGCCGTCAGACTTGGAAACAATGCAATTTCCTGGGGTGCGACACCGATCTTTTTGCGGAGCGACGCGCCCTCTTGAAGCATATCTCCGCCCATTATAGAAACATTTCCCGTGTCCGGACGCATAAGCCCGCACAGTATCATTACCGTTGTGGATTTACCTGCGCCGTTGGGTCCAAGAAGTCCAAACACACTTCCTTCGGGAATTTCTAAAGTTAAGCTGGAAACAGCCGGTTTATTAGAGTTTAGGTATTGTTTGGTGAGCTGCTCAAGGTGAACTACACAGGTACTCATTTTGATTTGCTCACTTCGTATAGTTCAGAGAAAATTGCCTGCTCTCGAACGGAACATGCCTCCAACATATCTCCCAATTCTGCAAACGTCTTTGTATCCGACTTGCGGTTCTTACACACCCTTCCGGCATAGTAAGCGAAGTCTCTGAGGCTATCACCACTTTTAGTAAGCTGTTGTGAGAGATTGAAAAGTTTTTCGTTCTGAAGTTTAGCGCCGGCCTGATCAAGAAAGGCTGCGTGCAAGAAACGGAACCCCGCGCCTCCCGTACCAATCTCTTCCTGCATTCGAATCACATTACCCAGCCACAAAATAGCTTTGCGGTCACCTAACTTTTGCGGCCATTGACGCAACCGGCTCGCAAGGTATTTCATGCCTTTTGCTCCCACTATCGGCATGGGTATACGAGTCATATGGTCACTCGTCTGGCGGATACCTTTCCAGATAGCCTTTTCGAGCGAATATTCTCCCGGTAACTTAACCGGATAATACATCCTTCCGCTCGGTTCCGGCATGCCCTTCGCAAACCTTGCCCTAGCCAGGTCTTCGTAAGAGATCTCCGTTGTGTATTCCATCACCGGGTCACTTACCAGGTAATTGCCGTTCTCTTTTCCGAATACAATAATGTTATGCGCATTAAAATGAAAACGATATGCTGCCGGCAAGTAGTTTAGATAAAAGACAGACGTGAGCATACCCACGGGTTGTCCTTTATCGAGCATCTTGTCGAGTTCCAGCATCGCCGCCTTTGGAGTCGAGAATTTCTTGCGTTCAATCTTAATGCCGATCCGATCCGAGAAACGTTTGAAAATTTGTCCTGGCCAGATACGATACGCGGTTGCCGGAATGCCGTTGATCCGGATAAATGGCAGGTATGAAAAGAATAATCCTGAACCGATACCAAAAGCCATCGGTTCATCGAACTCCAGGCCATGGAACCGGAGAAGATTGGAGATCACACCGCTTTCACAGTGGGCGGATTGCTTATGAGCGAAATTGACGGTCATTTCTTAAGTCTTTCTATATCGGTTAATTCAGATACAGTGATCCGGAATGTATAAGCGTATTTTTCAAGTGTTTTTTTGCTCAGCCTTTTAAAGAAAAAAGGGCGGCAATGTAATTTAACGATAAGACTAAGGGTACCAACGTATGACGCCACAAGGCTGGCGGTCATGATATTTTTTTTCAGGTAATACAAGAGCGGGCTTGCCTTCCCCTTGATCACTTTTTCGCGCGCATCCTCTACGTCATTATTCACCACGTCCCACGCTTGTTGCATTGCCACTGTTTCAGGTTCCCAGCCAATGCTATTCACCTTCACATAATGACCCTTGTCGTCTGTGGCATAATACAACTTCGCCAGCTTCCCTTCATTGAGATTTTCCTCGTCCTGAGGTACCTGTTCCTTATTCATATGATCTGGAAAAGCTAATTGTGATCACCAAAAATATTTTCAAGCGGTGCCGGCTCAAACTACCGTCAACAATGCATAAGCGTAGTTAAAGCGAGCGCTTTCAGGTATACCCATCAAAAGTTTGTCACCCACTTTTAACTTTCCTGAATGGAACAGCTCCTCAAGCATAAGATACGGCGAAGCTGCACCCACATTTCCGACCCACGACAAATTAGTAAACCATTTTGATGAAGGAATGTCCACACCCATCGATTCGAGTTCTTTCATTATGCGAGAAGCAAAGTACTGAGACGAAAGATGGGGCAGAAAATAGGTGATATTCTCCGCCGGAAAATTCTTACACGCCAAAATCTTTTTCATGAACTCGATGCTCTTCTTTACTATGAAGTCACCAAGCAGCTTTGTGTCTTGTTTGATAGCAAATACCGACTGACCACTCCATTGATCCTGGTCAAGGTCGCTCCATCCGACGATGTCGCCGTTAGATCCCTTCACAGCACCAGCGTACATACAGGTAGGTAGCTCGTGGGCATATGAACTTTGTTCAATCCATTCGATTTTCAATGATATTCCCTCGGAGTTAGGCTTGGATTCAAGCAATGCCGCTCCTGCTCCGTCGGACAACATAAAACGAAGGAAATCTTTCTCAAAAGCTATCATTCCATCGCCTTCAAGGCGGCCGATTTTTTCTGCCTCTTCTTTAAAGAACTTTGCCAACATCCATTTGGAGAATCGTTCCGATCCGGTGCAGACAGCGTTGCTGGAATCTCCAGAGAGAACTGAAAGATATCCGAACTTCAGCGCCTGAATACCTGCACTGCAAGCCCCAGAAGTTGAATTGATTTCCATGGCATGTCCTCCCAAATTGCCATGGACCATCGCTGCGTGCGCTGGCAACATTTGATCGGGACTCGTAGTGCCACAAGACAATATTTTCACCTGACTAAGATCAAAGTCCTTATCGAAAAGCTTTGTTACGGCCTCTTTCGTTAGTTCGGCATTTGTATGTGTTGAGTGGCCTTCCTTGTCCAATGCGTAATACCTTGTCTTGATCTGGTTGTTTCGTAAAATAAGCGGTTTGGCCTTCGAAGTCTGGCCGTTAATAAGCCCAAGCATGGCCTCTATCTGATCATTCGAAATCGGATCGTTAGGCAAAAAACTCGCTAATCTCGTTATGTACACACTCCTGTTCATCCTTAGCGCTCTGGTTTAGTCTGTTTTGTGAATTTCTAAAAATTTTAAAGCCCGAAAGTACTTTTTTTTCCCGTAAGAATTAAAACTATTTGAACCGCACTCTTACATCGAAAAAAGTCGATTTTGATACATTCCCGAGAGGTCTTATAACAAAGATAATATGCTTTAGTGCTGAGCCGGTTATTGTTTTTTTTCATTGCCTAACGTAGCGAGTTCTGCTTGTAGTAAGATACGTCCGCCAGCAGTTGTTTACGTTTTACTACCAGAAAAATTTTCGACGTAAGCCATAACAACGGGGAAAGAACAAATATCGCGGGCAGCAGAAAGTATAGGAAAACATAAACCCTGAATTTACGGCCCGCAGAGTAGAGGGATCCGCCCGATGCGATGAATCTCGACCAGAATGAAAACCCCTTTTGACCCCTCTTTTCCAGAAGAACCAGGCCCGGTTTTATCTCTATTGCCCCATGTCCATTAAGGACAGATTGCAGTGATTCAAAGTCGCCGTTTTGGAGAGCCTTCGCGATGCTTTCTCCAAACACTCTGGCGTGGTCAATATCTGCCTGGGCTACTCCTGCAGGGGGAAAAAACAGAAAAGCATCTTTCTTTCCCGTCAGCATCCATCGCAGAATTGTTATGAGGCTGGAAAGGTTGGAAGACTTGTCGGCCAGGGCAATGTGCCCACTTAGAATCGCTCCTGCGTCCTTGAGTCGGCGCTTTACTTTTTCCTGTGCTCCAAGCCACATGTTTCGGCATCCAAGAATGGTCACCACATGTTTTGATTTAAGCAACCTTTTACCTTCCTCGCTTTGAAGAAATGCGCCAATGGGACGCGACGGTGAAAGGAACCACGGTTGATAGCCAATGATCACCAAATCGTAGTCTTCAGACGCTTTTGGTGACAAACTCTTTAACGCAAGAGGTTTCTGGTGGAATGTTTCCGGGAATGCATTAAAAAACTGGTACGCGGTCCATGGAAACGGATACTTCTCAACAGGCTGGATCTCCTCGATGTGAATATTATGCCCTGCTTCGACTAATGGCTTGGTTAACGATTGTAATATCGACAACTGTTGACCGGACTGAGAATAATAAACAACAAGAATTTTCTTCATGAGCTGAAAGAGGCTTAACGCAAAATACTATCTTTTTTATGAAATAATAGGGTTCCCCACGGCCGACCGAACTCGCAAACTGAGGTGGGCTGATTACACTGATTGATGCCTGGAGGAATATGTTTCGACAAGTATGTGGGGGCCTCAGAATTTTCTCACCAGCACCTGCAAAGTCGAACGAGAGGATTGCTCCAACAGAACTCCCGGCATCTTTCGATATCGCTCCGAACTTTCTTCATCATAATTCTTTATAGTTATCAATGTAAGTCCCGTATTGTAGTACACCTCAAAATTGCGATGAAGTTTTTCGATCAGTTTTGTGACTTTGCTTTCGCGGAAGTCGATGCAGAACGAAAATGATATCGCCGAGTTCTGCATAACATTGATTCTGATATTTAGTTCGAGCAAGGTGTTGAAAATTATGCTTAGCTGCTCTTCAGAGATAAACGTGTAGTCAGTAACCTTACAGGAAATCAGACATTGATTTTCCTTGAGCACGATAAGGGGCGGTAGATTTTCAATAGTACATTCATGGATAATGGTTCCAGAGAGACCTGGATCATCAAAGTTTTTCACAAACAACGGAATGCCTTTGTTTGCTAAAGGCTTTATGGTCTTCGGGTGAATCACCGATGCTCCGTAGTAGGTCATTTCTGCAGCCTCCTTAAAAGGCAGTTCAGAAAAAACCAGCGCGTCAGGAAATCGTTTGGGATCTGCATTCATCACTCCAGGGACATCTTTCCAGATGGTAACTGATTCAGCTTGCAGGGAAGAGGCAAAGATAGCCGCCGAAAAATCCGAACCTTCACGACCAAGTGTTGTGGCGTACCCATCTGGTGTCCCCCCGATGAATCCTTGTGCAATTATGATGTTCTTTGAAAGAATGGATTTCAGCGGCTCGATATTTTTGGCCGTTGTCGACCAATCTACTTTTCCCTCACGAAAACTATTATCAGTTCGAATGAACGTCCTTGCATCGATCCAATAGCTCGCAACATTTTGTGACAGGAGAAAATGATGTACAATGATTGACGACAACAACTCTCCTAATGAAACAACCTGATCATATACCTGATCAAAGTCGAGTTCTTTGGTCAGCTGATCTTCCAAATCAGAAAAAATAGTATTGACCTCTTTGGTTACAACATTTCGATCCTTGAATAATTGATCGATCACTTCGTAATGGTAGTTCTTTAACGAGGAAAATGCTTGTTCGAATTCCTTGGGCGACGTCGAGACGTTCAGCACCAGTTCGAGCATGTCGGTGGTTTTACCCATCGCGGACACGATAACCAACAGGTTATTTGTTTGCTGGGACTGAATGATTGATGCCACATTCCGGATGCCGGCAGCGGTTTTCAGGGATGCTCCGCCAAATTTAAAAACCTTCATTTTAGTTGCACTAAATCGTTTGCGAATTAACTTTGGGGTAATTATAAGCATGCAAAGATCAATCAATAATACCAACACGCCAAGTATTGAATCTTCCAGGATTGCCCAGTCTATCGGTACCGCGCTGGACCGTTTTATCAAGAACAACCAATCGCAGTTTCAGTATGCAAGCGGGGAGCTTTCTCAGCTGCTTCGGGATATCGCTCTAGCCTCCAAGGTTGTAAACCGGGAGGTTAACAAGGCGGGATTAATTGACCTGATGGGAGCTATCGGTACGCAAAATATGGCAGGCGATGACCAACAGAAGCTCGACGTTCTGGCAAACATCAGGTTTACGCGTGCGCTCATGAAAGGCGGAGAAGTATGCGCATTGGTATCAGAAGAATCGGAATCGTTCGTTGACCTGAACAACGAAGGACATTATGTGATTGCCATCGATCCGTTGGATGGATCTTCTAACATAGACGTCAACGTTTCTATTGGTACAATTTTCTCCATTTACCGGCGGAAGAGCCCGGTTGGAACACCCATTCAAACCACTGATATTCTACAAAAGGGAAGTGAGCAGGTCGCGGCTGGTTATGTATTGTATGGATCTTCTACCATGCTCGTGTATACAACCGGACACGGCGTGAATGGTTTCACTTACGAACCTTCACTCGGTGAGTACTTCCTTTCACACCCGAATATAAAAATACCAGAAGAGGGAAGAATTTATTCCGTTAATGAAGGATCAGCAAATTCATTCACTCAACCCGTAAAAGATTATCTTCAACACTGCAAGGATAAAAAGTATACCGGACGCTACATTGGTTCTCTTGTCGCGGACTTTCATCGCAATCTCTTGAAGGGAGGTATTTACATTTATCCAGCAACGGCCAGGGATCCCAATGGAAAACTTCGACTAATGTATGAGTGCAACGCACTTGCCTATGTGGTAGAACAGGCAGGAGGAAAAGCATCCAATGGCAAGGATCGAATATTAGACATCGCCCTGCACGATCTTCATCAGCGCACTGCGTTTTACGTTGGCTCCACGAATATGGTGGAGAAAGCCGAAAGCTTCGTATGATTACTTCTCTTCCTTTTTCTCCTCGGAAGTGTTATTCTCTTCTGCAGAAGCTACGAATAGCTCAGGGGCAAACTTCAATATAGAACCGTACCACTTCACCAACTTCTTGATATCGGATACGTAAACCCGGTCCTCATCATATTCAGGAAGCACTGCTTTCATGAAAGCCTTTAGCTCGGAAGCATCCGAATTCATGTCGACACCGAGGTCATCGCTAAAGTCCTTATGGATTTTTTTCAATACGTCCTCCAGGCCGACCGTGCCTTCTTTGGTTGTGGTGTAAATGGAAATTTCGTTAAGCAGCGACAACCGGTGATTTGTTGTGGCTACCATTTTTGCCTTTGCTTCATCCAGGGATTCAAGTATCACTCCAGACTTGGTTGGCGCCAAGACTTTAAATAGTCCTCCTTTTCCTGCGATGGTTGCAATATCCGATAGCGTCATATCTAAACTTTAAAATGCGGGTCAAAGCTAAGGAAAAGTTATGAGTTAGGAGTGCAGCTACCTAGCTACCTGGGTACCTAGGCAGCCAGATAGCCTGGGAGCCAACGCACAGCTACATCGATTCTTCGATCAGGCCCAGCAACTCATCCTTGCCCGATCTTTTAGTGGCGGAGGTAAGAATGAATGTTGGAACTTCATCCCATCGCGATAGAATGGTTTTCTCGTATTGCATCAGGTTCTTCTGTAATTCATTTCGCTTGAGCTTGTCGATCTTTGTGAAAACAAGGGCAATGGGAAGATCCTTACTACTGGCCCATTGAATGAAATCGAGATCGATGGCCTGAGGTTCAAGCCTGGCATCGATAAGAATAAACAGTCCCGACAGACCTTCACGCTTCGAGAGATAGCCTTCTATTATCTTTCCGAATCCAGCTCTTAAAGTTTTGTTAGCCTTGGCGTAGCCATAGCCAGGAAGGTCGACGAGGTACCAGGACTGATTGATGAGGAAGTGATTTATGGTTTGTGTTTTACCTGGAGTGTTGGAGGTTTTGGCGAGGTGCCTCGAGTTGGTCAACATATTGATCAACGAGGACTTGCCAACATTGGAGCGACCGATGAAGGCGAACTCCGGGCGCCCGTCTTTCGGACACTTGTTCGTGTCGGCATAACTAGATATAAATTCGGCGCTTGTAATTTTCATTGTTAAAGTAATGATTGAAGGCCAAAATACTAAGAATGTAAGAGCCGTGAGGCTTATGGACCAATTTTATAGGGCAAAATTCACGGTTTTTCATATCTTGTGGCTATATTGGACTATATTTTTGGTGTACACTATAGTGTTAAAATTTTTTAAACAATGACCAGTATCCGAAGAGTACTGATTTTTTCAACTTTATTTTCGGCATTTTTCATTCAAGGCTTCAGCCAACAAGATCCCAAAGAAACGGCCAGACAGTACCTGGAGCAGGCAGAATTGATATTGGCAGAAACCAAGGCAGAGGACGATGCTCGAGAGCTCATGGTTACCGCTGCCGATCTTGATACTACCTTCATCAAGGCGAATTACGAGGCTGGACGAATGCACCTCCGGACCGTTGGGAAGGAGCGCGCAGTGAAATATCTGGTGCGTGTGTTCCGTCAGGATCCCGCATATCGGTTCGATATTGAATACTGGATCGGAAGGAGTTATCAATATGGCGAAGACTTTAATAAGGCACTGGAATATTACAATCTTTACAAAGACAAACTCGCCAAGAAATCAACATATCAAGGTAGGGACAAAATCGAACTGGCCGTTGTCGATCGTGCGATCTTTGAGTGTGAAAACGGAAAAGAGTTTGTTTCAAAGCCGGGTAATTTTTCAATCGTCAATATCGGACGCGAGATCAACTCGGAGTTTGAAGATTATGCTCCCGTGTTAAATGAGAATGAAGATGAAATTGTCTTCACAACACGCAGACGCGAAGACAACCTGAACGAAAACGTGTTTGATGACAACAAACCTTATGAAGATATATTCACATCGAAGAAGTCCGGAGCGGCGTGGGCTTATGCAAAGAACGTCGGTCCCATTGTAAACAATCCGTATCACGATTCAAACGTCGCTCTATCTGCCGACGGTAATACATTGTTCCTGTTTAAGGATGAAGGGGGTGGTGATATCTTCTACACTGAACGTGCCCCGGGCGGAGAGTTTGCTGCTCCTGTGCCAATGCCCGGAATAATCAATTCAAGCTTTGAAGAAAAGTCAGTCACAATATCAAGGGATGAAAAAACGCTGTATTTCTCGAGCAACAGACCTGGCGGCTTTGGCGGGCTTGACATTTACAAAGCGACAAAAGATTCAAAGGGTGAATGGACCAATGTAAAAAACCTCGGCCCTAACGTCAATACTGATTTAGATGATGATGGCCCATTTATCGACTATGATGGAGTCACACTGTATTTCAGTAGTAAGGGAAGAAAGGGAATGGGCGGCTTTGACGTATTCAAAACCTCTGTTGATCTGAAGACAAACGAATGGAGTGAACCGGTGAACCTGGGATATCCCATCAATACGCCTGACGATGACATTTATATCGTGTTTTCCAAAGACGGCAAGCGAGCTTATTATTCTTCAGTAAGAGAAGATGGT